>JBCDJC010000005.1:0-67732 GCA_038748225.1 Cyanobacteria bacterium P01_H01_bin.26
CTTGCTAAATGAGCTGTTTTCATAGGTATGGGCTCAATTGAAGTCTAAAGCGTTAAACTGAGCTAGCGTTGTGTTTGTTGTCAGAGGTTGCCATGTATCTGCTGTCGGTTACCCTCACCAATTTCAAAACCCATCGCGATCGCAACTTTGAATTTCAGCTTGGCACCAACGCTATTTGTGGGAGCAACGGTGCGGGTAAAACCAGCATTCTAGAGGCAATTGCCTGGGTGCTGTTTAACTATCGAGGCAGCTACAAGCAGGAAGACTTGGTACGTAACGGTAGCGGCAGTGCCCAGGTAAGGGTGGCCTTTGTTTCCAGCTATGACAGTCGCACCTATGACGTGGAGCGCTGTACCAGTCGGGGGTATACGATTTTTGACCCGCAGCTGGGAGAACGCTTAAATTACAGTCGTATCAAGGACGAAGTTGAGCCCTGGTTGCAGCAGCATTTAGGGGTGTCGATTGGTACGGATTTGGGTCAGCTGTTTGCCAATACCGTTGGGGTACCCCAGGGTATGTTTACGGCAGATTTTTTGCTGAGTTCTGAAAAGCGCAAACCTATTTTTGATAGTGTGCTCAAGGTGGAGGAATATCGTCGGGTCTATAAAGACTCCAACGATTTGCGTCGGTATGCGGAAACCCAGGTAAACCTGTTGAAAACCCAGCTACAGCAATATGGAGACCAGCTAGAAAGTTGGGATGCCCTCAAAACACGCCACGCCAGCGTCACCCAGGATATTGTTGCGAACGAACAACAGCTAGCTGTGCAGCAACAGCAGCTCACTCAGCTACACAGCCAAAAAGAAGCCTTAGCATTACAGGCCCAGCAGATAGAGACCCTAGAACAACAGCGTCAACAGCTGATCCTCAAGCTGGAAGTCCAGCAGCAGGCTCTGCATGGAATCGAACAGTCACAGCTGCGATCTCAGCAGGCAGCCGAACTCTGTCAGGCAGCGGCGGCGGACCATGGCGGCTACCTAGAAACGCAAACACAGCTGAAAACGCTCAACCAGCAAAATAAGCGTCGCCAACAGCTATTGCAACAACACCAGACTCAGCAGCGTAGTCTAGATCGACAGTCCGCTATGGTGGCACGACTCCAGGTGCAGCTGGAGCAACGTAGCCAGAGCCAAGCTCAAATAGCAGAACTAGCCATTCCCTGTGAGCAGCAGCACCGCCTAGATACTGAACGGCTTGAACTGGTTCAGCAGCAGCAGGCGCTACTCAAGCTACAGGTGCATCATCAAAATATGCAGGATAATTTGGCTACCCTGCAGCGAGATAGTCAACAGATTCTGGGAGACCTGAAAGCCCTCGATGGCCTCACCCGTATTGTAGAGACAATCCCTACCCTAGAGCAGCAACAGCAGCGCTGGCAGCAGCAGCTGAGTCGCATTGAAGCGGCTCAACAATTTGAAGCAGAGTTAAAACAGCTTGTCACCAGCCATCGTCTTCAAACCACAGACTACAATCAGCAAGCCGCCGCGGCCCTTGGTGCCCTCGGCGACTTACAGAAAAGCCTGCCGCTGTTGTCAAATGATGTAATTAAGCAGCTAGAAACCGCGATCGCAACGGGACAAACCCTCAGCCAAAGCACGTTATCAGCCCTAGATGCTATTCTCTATGATCTAACAGAGCAGGTAGATACAGAAAGACTCAAATGCAATCTCAAGGACGGCCAAGCCCGGCTTGTTGCTGCCTACGGCCACCAGGCCCAGCTGAGCAATCGAGATCGGTTACAGAAAAAACACAGGCAGCTAACCGCTCAGCAGCAACAGCTCCAAACCGATGTGACTGAGACTGCTCAAAAACTCACCCAAATTGAACCGCTGGCCCAACGTCTGCATACCGTAGAAACAACCCTTGGCGATCTGGGTGATCCAAGGGGACGCCGCCAGGTGTTACAGGAACAACTCCAGGCGATGGCCCATGTCGACACCGAGTATGAGCGTCTGCGTGCCGACCATCAGACATTGGAAACTACCCTGGCCGAGCTGACTAGCCAGCTGGCTAGTTTTGTAGATCTAGAAGCAGAAATCTTACAGCAGCAGCAGCGACAGCAGCAATATCAGCCGGGCTATCTGACCTATATCCAAAACGAAAAGGATGCCCAGGCATTAGAGCGCTACATCTGTGAATTGGCCGGTGTTAACAACAACATTACGGCCCTCACACAGCAACAGGCCAGCCTGACCACCCAGCTTGCCCAAATTTCCGCAGGCTTTGAGCCTACTGTGCTACAGAGCCTAGAGCAGCGCTGCCGCGAGCTCCAGTCCCAGTGCGATCGCATCTCCGGCAGCCTACCCCAGCAGCGTCAGCTGCAAACCGAACTCACCCACCAGCTGGAGGCATTACAACAGGTAGCAGAGAAACGCGATCAGACCCAGACCGATTTAAGGCAAAAGGAGAGGACTAAACGCTTTATCAACTTTGCCCGCAAAGCTTATAAAGAGGCGGGGCCGCGCATTACTGAACGGTATGTCCAGGGTATTTCCCAGGAGGCGGATAGGCTGTTTCGAGATCTGATCAATCGTCCCAATGTGGCCCTAGAGTGGACCCGTGACTATGAGATTATTGTGCGAGAGGGGGGCAACATGCGCCGCTTTATCAATCTCTCGGGGGGAGAGCAAATGTGTGGGGCTTTGGCTGTGCGTCTGGCCCTACTCAAGGTGCTAGCGGATCTCGATATCGCCTTTTTTGACGAACCCACTACCAACATGGACCGCCCCCGGCGGGAGAGTCTAGCGGAGGCGATTGCCCGGCTCAAATCCTTTAAGCAGCTGTTTGTGATCAGCCACGATGACACCTTTGAAAAGGTGACCGAGAACGTTATTGTTGTTGAAAGAGAAGATTGAAACCTTTCTGTCTAGCCTTATGCAGTCAATTGTACGGGCAAGCTCTCTCCGAAGTCTTCTACTTTACCCGCTGTTTGATCAATTCAAACAGCGCTCTCATACCCATGGCGTCTCCTCCCTCAGGACGGCCCGGTAGGCTGCGCAGGTTGTAGGCCATCAAGTCCATATGGATCCAGGGAATATCTGTCTGGATAAATTCTTGTAAAAACAGGGCCGCTGTGATGGCCCCGCCATAGGAGCCGCTAGCAATATTGTTGATATCAGCCACCGAGCTATCCAGCATGGCTCGGTAGGGGGTATGCAGTGGCAGGTTCCATAGGGGGTCATCCAATGCCTGTCCCGCGCTGAGCAAAGCCTTTGTGGTCTGGCCGCTATTACAGAAAAAGGCAGGTAGCTCTGTGCCTAGGGCAACGCGGGCAGCTCCGGTGAGGGTGGCGCAGTCAATCAGCAAGTCTGGCTCTTCGCTGCTGGCTTCCCACAGGGCGTCGGCTAGGACCAACCGCCCCTCGGCATCGGTATTGCCGACCTCAATGGTGGTGCCTTTGCGGGAAGTCAAAATATCTAACGGTCGCAGGGCGTTACCGGCAATGCTGTTTTCAACGGCAGCTACCAGGACTCGCAAATTGACCGGTAACTCCATGGCCATGATCATCTGAGCCAGTCCCAGGACCTGGGCTGCACCGCCCATGTCTTTTTTCATCAGACGCATGCCAGTCGCTGACTTGATATTGAGACCACCGCTGTCAAAGCAAACGCCTTTACCGACCAGGGTTATCTTAGGACCTTCTCCACTCCCCCAGCGCAGGTCGATCAGACGAGGAGCCCGGGTGCTGGCTTTGCCAACAGCATAGATCATGGGATAGTTTTCGATGACTAGATCGCCACCGGCGATTACTTTCATCTTTGCCTCGTAGCGATCGGCCAGGTTGCTGGCCGTTTCTTCAAGCTGCTCGGGTCCCATATTATTGGAGGGAGTGGTCACGAGATCGCGCACCAGATATGTTGCTTCAACCGCTGCTTTGGCATAGGCTATATCGACGTTGTCAGCGGCTTGCAGGGTAGCGAGCAGGCCGACTTTTGCAAGCTTATAGCGGTCAAAGCTATAGCTGCCCAGCTGCCAGCCCAGATACAGCTTAGTGGCGTTGCTGTCGGAAAATGTGTCGGCCAGGGTGTAGGTACCCGCTGGTAAAGACTTGGGTAGGTCGGCGAGGGTCCATGTATCAAAGCGCTCGGGGCGTCCCACTAAGACCTTAGCAATTTCGCCAGTGGCACTGGGAATGGGGCAAACGCTACCGCTCTGGCCCGAAAACCCAGACGCTTGGCACCAGGTGACGCTATCGGGATGTTCGGTCTGGAGCTGTTCTGAGTTAACTAGGTAAATTGCGATCGCATCTGCCAAGGGGGACCTCCACACGTTCAAAGACACTTTTGCAAACGATTCTAGTTTGCCCTACGACTGGCAGTGACTGTGTAGCAGCTGAGCATTATGCCCAGATTTACACCGTAAGATCATCGATCTTTATGGGCACTGTCCATAGATGTTGGTTATGGACGCTCAAATAAAATCCGCTGCTGCTCCACCAACGGGCGTACAAAGCAGCCTTCTAGATGATCGTTGACGAGTCCCATGGCCTGCATAAAGGCATAGGCCGTAGTCGGGCCTATAAATGACCAGCCCCGCTTTTTGAGGTCCTTGCTAAGGGCGATAGATTCTGGGGTTTGGCTGAGCTGGGATAGGGTGGCATAGTCGCAGGAGCGGGGGCGTTTGGTGGGTTCATACTGCCAAAAGTAGGCCGCCAATGACCCCCATTCCTCCTTGAGGGCGCAGGCCTGCTGAGCATTGTTGATGGTGGATTCAATCTTGCGTCGGTGGCGAACGATACCGCTATCCTGCAGTAACTGCCCTACGTCGGCTTCAGTGTAGCGGGCTACTTTTGCAAAATCAAACTGGTCAAAAGCTGCTCGAAAATTATCCCGCTTACGGAGGATGGTCAGCCAGCTTAACCCAGCTTGAAATCCTTCAAGACAGATCTTTTCAAACAGTCTGATATCGTCACTGACGGGGTATCCCCATTCGTGATCGTGGTAGGCGAGATACTCGGTATGGTTACCTGGCCACCAGCAGCGTGGCTGTCCATCGCCTCCAACTGTTATCCCTTCCATGGCGGCCCTCCATGGTGGCTATGTTGCCTAGGGCTCAACCACGGGGTCAACCACATACGCGCCCTCAATGGGCTCAACCCTACCTTGAACCGTCAGGGTTTGATAAATCATCGCGGCGACCTCCGCGCGGGTGGCGGGTCGGGTCGGGTTGAGTAGGTTTAACTCGGGGTAGTTTATGACTATGTTTGACTGGGTTGCCGCCGCCATTTTGCCGGTGGCCCAGTCGGGAATCTGAGCGGCGTCGCTGTAGCGCTCAAGAATAGCGGCCACATCGTTGGGAGCAGCGGTGTCAAGACCCGTGACTAGAGCGGTGAGGACCTGGGCACGGGGTACCTGCAGAGCTGGTTGGAAGCTGTCATCGGGAAAGCCTCTCATAAAACCGCCTTCCACTGATTTGCCGATGGCGTCCGTAGCCCAGTAGTCAGCGGTCACATCTGAAAATGAGATCGCATCTTCTGCTGGCCCCTCCAATGGAAATGCCTGGGCGATGGCACTGGCTAGCTGGCCACGGGTAACCGGTTGATCGGGGGCAAAGCTACCGTCTGCCAGGCCGTCAATTACCAGTCGCTCACTCAGGGCGTCAATATAGGGTTTGGCCCAATAGTCATCTGGCACATCCCTAAACTCAACCGGCTCACGAACGGTTTCCAACGGTGCAGTGGAGGGTGTCGCAGGGGCTCCTGGGCTAGCTGGCTGTGCCGCTTGGGGCGGTGGCGGCTCAGCGGTGGCTGGTTGAGGCGTGGTAGCGGCCTGGCTTCTAACAGCGCCGGTGGATGGGGGTAACGCCTCGGTGGTCTCCGTAGCCCGTTCCACCGACTCACCAAAGCCGCTAATCATCCCATCAGTATTCCGATTCCGAGGAGTCTGTGCTGTACGAATGCCGCTAGCGAAGTCATTTTCTGCCGTATCGTCCAGGGCCAACTCGTCTGACTCGGCTGCTCCGAGCAGGCTATCTGCTGCCTCGCCAACCAAAGCTGGTGCCCCCTCAGCGCTAAACAGACCCGCACTGCCAAAGAGATTGACACCGGAGCGAGTCAATCCCCAAAATAGAACACTGCCCAACGTTGTAAATGCTACAAACATTGCGATCAGCTCATCGTAGGTTAGGGCGCGGCGACGGTTTCTATCAGTACCTGGGTCAGAGGGAATTTGAGACACAGCAGACTCCTAACTACCTAATGGAGGTTTAATTAAAACACCTCCCCCATAAAGATAAAGCAGGAAAGGATCGATTTCAGCGTTATTACTTACATTTATAAATTATTCTTTCTATTAGGCTCTTACGTAGGTGTTTGTTTCCTTAATGTGGGCCATTAACTTGGCCGCTGCTTGATCAATGACTTCAAGATTTAAAAAGCCCCCACTCAAATCTTCATTGGCCCGCTCCACCAGGCATGGGTTGTTAGCTGCTCTGCCTGCGCTCAGTCTGAGTAGCTGTCTGGCAACAGCGCAGCTCCCGACGCTGCGGCCTGTGTCTGCTTTAGTGACCCACATCATTGCTAGGGCAACGGCTGTGGATGCATTGATTAGTCGTGTGCATCAGCGTTTGAGCCCGCCCCATCCATTGGAAAAAGAGCCCGTATCCGTGGGTGGTCTTGGACCACTTAGGCTAGGTATGACCATACAAGAGGCGGCCAATGCGGCCCAGGTCAGTTTTACGGTTGCCCCGCTTACCCAGTCAGCGGTATGCCAATACTATTTGCCAGAAACCTACGATCCTGAGAAGGATGCACCGGTTGCACCGATCGATGGCATCGGCCTCATGGTGGTGAACGATCAGGTGATTCGGATTGATATTTGGCCAGGGAGCTCGGTGAAAACCCTTAGCGGCCTTGGGATTGGGGCTACCGTTGAGGACGTGAAGGCCGCCTACGATGCGCAAATTTACGTTACCCCCCATCCCCACACTGAAGGCAGCTATCTCACCCTTACCCCCGAGGCCTCAGGTAGCAATCTATTTAGCCTGGTGTTTGAAACCGATGGGGAAGGTACGGTCACTCAGTTTCGTACGGGACAGCTGCCGGCGGTGACATGGGCTGAGGGCTGTTCTTAATGGGTATTTGGGGCTAGCCTTGATACACCCATATATCTTAGAAACCCAATGGGTGAACAGGCGCTTTTACCGATTGAACTATGATGGCACCCCAGCTGTATTAGCCCAGTCCGAAGACTACGCTCTATTAGCTGCAGAGCGACGTTGTTGGCGGCTACTACATACGGCCAGCGCTGCCAGCGCTACTCCAGCTTCCAATGGCATAGCCATCGCCAATTTAGTACGCCTATCTTTACTAACTGAAGATTTGGCCTATCTCGATCAGGCCGAAAAAGCCTTGTGTTCTTTCAGTTTTGTTATGCATCAGGCTATAAGAGCCTGTTCTAAACTTCTTCAAGCATTAGATTGGTATTGCAACCATACCCTTGTATGCACAAAGGCTGAGTTAGCGACTGAGCTAGCGATCCAGTACTTCCCCACAAGTGTCTTCGCCTTTGAACCCATGCCCAATGGCGCTGTGGGATTAGTTTGCCATGGACTGACCTGTCAGGAGCCAGCCACCACTGTTCAACAGATAGTCAGTCAAATCCACGATAGCCGTTAAAGATAGGCCATTGAAAGAGACTATCCAGCGTATTGATTTTTCTCTCTTCCATGAATGAACTAGAGTATCGCTATAGAAAGAATAACAATTGCCAGAATACACAAGAGAAAAAAGCCATTATCTGACTGACTGGCCGGATGGTGCCTTTTTAAGGTAGATAGATCACGAGAATAGCTACACCAAAAGCACTGAAACTTGATGCCAGTTTGTACTAGCGCATGTTTTCCACATTTTGGACAGTCGTGGACAGGGTGGTCAATTTCTGGGGTGTGAAGCTCGAATCGCTCACTGTGTTTATCTTGTACCCGATATGCGTTGGGATGTTTCATGGTGAGCCTCTCTCTTAAAGGGCTTGGATAATCAGTGTCAGATTCTGTCGTCCGACAACGCATACCGTATCTTTAGGCAAAAACTGAATGCCAGCCTTCGCAGAACTGGCTTTCCAAAAGCTTGCTTTGTACCGGACCCGCCATTGTCTACCTGGCTCTAAAACATCTTCAACGACAGCCTCATGTTCTGACTGCTCGTCGTCTAACCATGGCAGGTAGATAGGTGCTGGAGCAAGATGCTCAGATTGGACTAACGCAGAATTATGACCAAACATTGTATGAGTCCCCAAAAACTTGGTATGGCTCAACCATAGAGCCCGCAAATTCTTATGCAGGTGCTTATGCGGGTGCTGCCTCTAAAATGTTTACATTTATTCGTAAATCTGGTTGTTAACCCTATGTCAAGGCATTAATAAGTCTGGATGTTTACTAATTTCCCAGGGGATGAGATTGCTAGGGGTGTCCTCTTGTGAGTTGAACTCCAGGTTCAAGGGTGAGTTCCACGTGTAGAAAAGTTTGAGGGGAGAGTTTTCCGTTAGCACCTCATCTGCTTTCTTTGGGTTATGGTAAATATTAGATAGTAGGCTCACATGCAAAAGGTTGCCCGTGGCTGAATCTTTTGGAAAAGAAATATATTTTGCTTCCGATAGTACCTTCTGCCAGTGATAGCCGTAGCGATCGCCAGAGAGTTTTGCGCGAATGCCTTCAATGGCTGGATATACAACATCAATCAAAAATTTGGATTGACATCCTGTTGCCTCGCTATTAGCTAAGCGGTGGTTATCTTTCTCCAAGACAATCAGTGTTTTGATATTGCCGTTACCTCGCCGATAAAGGCTTATGAATTCTTCTGTGCTACATGGATTTAGATCGGCTAACTGTTTGTTTTGCCTTGAACGATTGCGATTATCAAAAACCCCTAAAAGATACTTATCTTCTAGTAAAAAAGTTCGATGAAAATCTCTATTGCCAACATAGCCACCTTGGATATTAAACTGATCGGCCCACTTTAACCCCTGGTAAAAAGCTTTGATACAACGTATGGCTACGTCCATCTGCTCAGCTGAGATGAGCGCACTCATACAGTTGGCGTCATCATTTTTAGGGAAAAGATCGCCTTGCGTGAGCATTGCTCTGCGTACTAAGGACCATTCGATTGACATAAAATCGCTCTATGTATCTGCAACCTACAGCCCAGGTGCATTTCTGTAATGCTATCACCGCATAAGTAGGCAGCCGTGAGAAGTACGCAAGTACAGCGTCTGATTCGAAGGCTGGCTCAGTTATTGAGTTTTGCAGTCGAAGTGGAATTGCAAATCTAAAATAGACTTGAAATCCAAGTTTGCTTTAACCATGTTAAAAGATCAGCGTTAAAAACGTCATCGGTAGCAGGTACGGATGAACACACCTTAAAAAGGTCTGGAAATCCATGCTTGCAGCTGTACTACAGGCTGACAATATGTATCACAGAAGCTTGCAGTTTAGGACAGTGCATCAGACCAAACAATATGTGTGTACCCCCTCCCTTTCTCACATTAAGCCCTGAATCCTGTAGAGAATTTTTGAGTCGTGCCATAGCTAAGTTTGGACAGGGCTCTTACATTGCTGATTTATGTCGAGAAATTCGCGACGATCAGGGTATTTCTATGAGTAGAGATACGATTCCCCGTATCCTAAACGGTAGACGTGGGCGATCGCACAATGTAAATGCTATTTGCAGATATTTTGATGTTTCTTGGCAGGAAGCATGTATAACCTCAGATTCGTTGCCAAGTGATGATATAGAGAGCCTTGTAAAACGAATTCGTGAGAAGGTCGAATTTCGATTTGAGTACAGTAATCGGGCATCTAGCCAGCAGCAACAAAAGCAGTGGATTCGAGATAACTTTATTGAACCTGATTTGGTTGAGGTCGAGTTTTT
The DNA here is from genome assembly GCA_038748225.1 of Cyanobacteria bacterium P01_H01_bin.26. Classification (GTDB taxonomy): domain Bacteria; phylum Cyanobacteriota; class Cyanobacteriia; order Phormidesmidales; family Phormidesmidaceae; genus Leptothoe. The sequence continues at coordinate 9,866 of JBCDJC010000005.1, forward strand.
ACCATCTGAGTATCCTGTAGGGGATCCGAAAACTCTATTAGAAAATGGAGAGTCGAAGGAGAAAGAAGATGATTTTGATAGGCTCGGAGTTCGTTTGCTTAGAGGTACGAATACAACTAGCAGAAAAGTCCTAGATGATCATAAAAATATCTTTGTCTATGGTGAACCCGGTTCGGGTAAAACGAGCTACTTGCAATGGGTTGCTTTGAAATGCTGTGAAGGTTCTTTGCTACAAGAATACGTTCCTATTTTTGTTGAAATTCGTCAGTTTACTACTACAAACTGTGTAGGGACACTGTTTACCTTTTTTGAGGAGATGTTTGACCGTTGGGGATTTTCACCTAGCGAGATACGACGAGTATTGGAGTCTGGAAAAGCCGTTTTTATATTTGATGGCTTAGATGAAACTCTTGCTTCTGAACGAACGCGAATTGAGAGCATGCTCGAAGGTTTGCTGCGGGATTATGATAAGTGTCGCTATATTTTTAGTTCACGATTAGCGATGAGCTTCCCATTTTTTGGGGGATTTCAAAAAGTTATAGTCGCGCCTCTTCGCCCTAGACAACATATTCCTGAATTTGTCAGACGATGGTTTTCCCAACCTGGAAAACAACCGGAGATGGCGGCTTTGATGATTGAAAAGCTTCAATCGAAAAAGTATCAGGGTATTCGAGAATTGGCGCGTCGTCCTGTGTTATTAAAGCTGCTATGTATTGTATTTGAGGTAGAAGGGGATTTCCCGACTCGGCGGGGTGCTGTTTTTGAAAGCGGCATCTCTCAAATGACACGCGCTCAAGCTGATTTGGAAACCTATATTCCTAGTATTCCCAGACTTCAGGATCGGCATATTTATAATATTTTATGTCGGGTAGCGAGCTACTTTTTTATTGATCTAAAAGTTCAAATTCTTTTTGCAACGCGGGATGTTGAACGAATCATCCAAGACTACTTTCAGGAAGTTTACGATATAAATCGCGACAGCGTTCCGGGAAATATTATTTTAAATGGTATTGAACAGTCTAATGGGCTTTTGATGCGGTGGGCACAAAACTTTTGTGCATTTTCTCATTTGACCTACCAGGAGTTTTTTACAGCCGCCCATTTGGTTAATACATCGACCTATACGGATGTCTACCACCATCTTCACGATTCACGTTGGCACTTTGTTACTGGGTTAGTTGCTGAGTTAATTCCTCAAGAAGTGTCTTGGAGCTTTTTTAATGGGTTTAAGCAGACGATTGATGCTCAAATCAGTAAGGATATAAAGCTGTATGAGTTTCTCGAAAGTTTAAATCGAATATCTACTTTATCGGCTTACTCAGTTAAGTCTAAACAGGCTCATCTGCAAACCTATATTCGTGCCTGGTATTTTGTTTATGCGCTGCAAGATACCGGGAAGGTGACCAACTTAGGTGGTCTTTGTCAACATTTTGATCTGCCAGACTTTGAGCTGGCAACTAGCATGATTGCAGGCCAGGTTCTAGAAGGTCATGAGCTACTTTATAAGGCATATCATTCCCTCTATAAAAAAGATACTTCTGCTAATAGCTTTATCACATTGATTCGGAAATTACAGAAGTTTTTGAGTGGAAATCTCCAAAAGACTGAGGTTTTAGCCGGTTGGTTAAAGCTGATTGAAATAGAACAGTTTCAGTTTGACAGCATTGACGCGTGGTGGGATAAAAAACGAAATTCCTGGATAAAACGAGTTGCTCTTTTTATGGAAGGTCTAGGTTTGCCTAGTGTTCATGAACTTACTCGAGAGCAGATTCTACAGCTGCGTTCTTACTACGATGTAACCAAGCTGCTATCGACTTGTATGAGCCGCTCCAATTTAGATACCCAGCAGCGTCAGCAGCTAGCAGACTCAATGTTGCTATTAACGGCGCTGCCCCCTGAGGGATTGGATGAATTTGATAGCCTGTCTTCATGAGGGTAATTTGGCTAAGTGTAATCTTGGATTATGTGCGATCGCACGCATTCCCTATTCTGTATTAAGGTATGCACCTGCCAATCAGGTGCCGTCTTGGGGTAGTCGCTGCGGTAGTGGCCGCCCCGACTTTCCGTTCGAAACAGTGCGCTTTTGATGACCAGGGTTGCCACTGTTAGTAAGTTTCTGGTTTCTGTCCACAGGCGTAGGGTCTCGACCGTGAGCTGTGCCGATAGCCCATAGGTGACGTCCGTCGCTAAACCATCGAGCTGTTGTGTGAGGGGTAGTCCTTCAAACTCTGTCTGCCACTGCTCTAGCTGCTGCAACGCTTTATCCATTTGGTTGGCCTCGCGGGAGATACCGGCACTTTGCCACACCAGTTGGCCGATAGCGGTGCGATGGTTAGCCAGCCAGTCGATGGTGGTATCTAACGCTGGCCCAGGTGCCAATAGCGCTTGGGTTGTATTTCGAGGAATGTCCGGCAACGGCTTTGGAGCCAGTGACTTGAGCTGTGCCCCAAACACCAAACACTCCAGTAGGGAATTACTGGCTAACCGATTGGCTCCATGCACACCTGTGCTGGCGTTTTCTCCCACGGCATACAGTCGTGGGATTGTAGTCTGGCTGGTGAGGTCGGTGGCGATGCCTCCCATCCAATAGTGGGCCGCAGGTGTGACTGGAATAGGGGCTTTAAATACATCAATGCCAGCCCACTTCTGACACTTGCGGATGATGTTGGGAAACCGATACCGCACTCGGTCGGGTTCGATCACTCGTAGGTCTAAATACACCCGTGACTCATCTGGATGTTTCTGTAGGTGGTTAAAAATAGCACGACTGACGATGTCTCTGGGGGCAAGTTCTCCATCAGGATGATATTCAAACGCAAACCGATGTCCGAAACCGTCAACTAGGTGTGCGCCTTCTCCCCGTACGGCTTCACTAATTAAAAACCGAGGGGCCCCTGTTTTGGTCAATGCTGTGGGGTGAAACTGTACAAACTCCAGGTCTCGTAGTGTGGCGTTGGCGCGCCAAGCCATGGCAACTCCATCACCGGTACTGGCCGCTGGATTAGTTGTTTGTGAGTAGATTTGTCCCCCGCCGCCAGTGGCTAGCACCACAGCCTTTGCCCGTAGCCATTGCAGTTGCTGTGCGTATACTAGTTTGACGCCACAGCACTCCCCCTGGTGCAGCCAAAGATCCAGGGCTAGGGCCTGATTAAATATGCGGATATTTTTTTGCTTTAGTACCTGGGTTGCCAGGGTTGTGACAACGGCTCGACCGGTGGTATCGGCCGCATGCAGCACCCGTCGTCGGGAGTGGGCTGCTTCTAAGGTCATGGCGAGCTGATCGTCTTTGCGATCAAACGCTACCCCCATCTGGGTTAGATTTTGGATACATTCCCTAGCCTGCTGCACCAGTATCTCTACGGCTGCCGGTTCACACAGTCCAGCGCCAGCTTTGAGGGTGTCTGTGCTGTGGAGGACTGGGGCGTCGTCAGGTGCGATCGCAGCTGCAATCCCTCCCTGGGCCCAATCGCTGGCCGAGAGGGACAGCGTATCTTTGGTGATCAGGCCCACTTGGAGCGTTGCCGGTAAACACAGCGCTGAATACAGACCGGCAGCTCCGCCACCGACAACCAAAACATCAAACTGCGGCGGCAGTGGGGAAGGAGAGGAATTCACCAACAAAAATTGCTCCTGACAGATGGATTAATCCACTCTATCAAGAGCAATGATGGATCAAGATATTGCAGCAGAATCTAACTCAACTAGCGAATATCTAACTCTAAGTAACTATGGCCCTGCAAAGCAATTGGATTGGCAGGGCCATAAACCCTTAATGGTGGGGACGGCTCTATTTGTAAGCGCCGTTGTTATAGCGATCGTCCCCTTCTACCAACGCCGGGTTTGGCGGTGAAATCGTGAAAACATCCATGTTTTCACGAATACGAGATTGTTCGACCTCACTCAACCCAGGGATTTCAAGAATATCCTCCAGGTCATCATAGGGAGCATTCCGAATGATTTTGCCTGCAATCGTTGGAAATAGACCCCGATATTTTCTAAATGCCGCTACGTTAGTGTTATTAACATCTAACTTATAGCCATACTCTGTACGAAGCTTGTCGTCAATTGCGTTGCGAGGTAGTTCGGTCTCGGCTAGAAGGAGCGTGCCCCTGTCGAGCATGCCTGCCACTGCGGGCTGAGCGTTGCTCAGCAAGGTACCAAAGACCAGACCAAGCGCCATTAATAGGCTAAAGAATTGTTTCATCTCTCTCCGCCGGATTTATTCAATCTAATACACAGCATTACTAAAAAGCGTATCACCTCCGCAGTGCCAATGTTGAGAAATGCTGATAATCCGTTGCGGAGTGTTACGTCAACGCCACAGCCTAGGATGATTGCACAGGGACCGAGGCTTTGCGATCGTAGCTAATCAGAAAGCGATCTAAATCTGAAAACGTACAGGCATAAGTGGTCAAGGGCTTATCATATCCCTTCAGTAAGGCTGAATAGCGCTTAAACGTTTGCTCGTTCGCACCCAGCTTGGTCAAGTATTTGTAGGTCTCGGCACCGATGGCAACATCTAGTCCCAGCTGCTTGGTGGAGCTTTCAAAGCGAAACGCGGCATTGACCGTGTCTCCTAGCGCCGTATAGTCAGGTCGATCCCCCGTCCCCGTATTGCCAACAACGGCATAGCCAGTATTGACACCCGCGCCTACCCGCAGTGGAAAGGGCAGCGGAAACTGCTTGTGAAGCTGCCGAGTCATATCGTTGAGGGCACTGATCGCACGGCTGATCTTTAACATTTCTTCTGGCCCCACCTCTTGGGTTCCGTGGATCCAGACGGCCATGACGGCATCGCCAATATACTTATCAACCCAGCTGCCGTATTCACCAATGATGTTACCGGCGTGGCGAAACCAGGTGCCGATCACCTCGGACAAAATCTTCTCGTCTAGCTGCCGAGTCATGACGGTAAAGTCACGAATATCGACCACCATTACGGATATGAGTCGGCGTACATGGAGGGTGGCAGTGGCAGTGGAATCGTGGGAACTAATGGAACCGTTATCAACGTTAGCGGTTTCAGGGGCCGGACAATAAAACTGTAGTTCGGTTTGCCCAAAGGTGAGGGCATCCCCATTCCGTAAGGTGACCGGTACACTGACTCGTCGGCCATTTACAAATGAACCATTGCGGCTACCCAAATCGATCAAGTAAAATTCCCCGCTGTCCATGAACTGAAGCATGGCATGGTTTCGAGAAATCCAACGGTCGGGTAAAACAAAATTGTTATCGTCGCTACGCCCAATAGTCCAGCAGCTATTACCGACCAACGACAAATGGCGCTGACCGGAGTCTGTCTTAAGAACCAAATAGGGTCCAACTTGCGGAGTCTTTTCAGGGAATAACACTATACCTCGACGATTCGAGTCAGCCTATGTCATCTACCTTAGCGCTAGTCTTCGTAACTGCACTATAGCCTTTGTGCTTATTTATTTTGCTTTATATACACAATGATGCTGATTTCTCGATGCATTGCAACGCTTTTCCTCTGGTCTACAGCTTAAGTGGCCCACTGCTGTCGGTTAAATGCCTGATGATCAGGCTGCGATGAGCTGACTTGTTTGTCAAGGAGGTTGTCCACAATGCGTACAGTTGGCTATGGATTTACTAAAGATTACCCACAGTTAGCTAGGCTTCCCTCAAGCCAAAACGGCAGCTAATAAAAATAAAGCGTCCACCAAAATCGTACTCAACACTGCTCCAGAAAAAGCCCACCAGTGGGACTGATTGGCCTTAATTGAAAGGATCCCGATAGTGACCAGTATGCACAGCATTGTGAGTGCCCGCACGATAGCTACTGGGCTTTCAACCTGGAGTAAAGCCGCTTGGAGGACACTGCCGACGGCTGTCGAGTCCACCCGCATCACCTGTTGCCAATAGGGAATTAAATCAACCCAATAGAAGTAGAGGTCGGTGATGGTGGTTCCTAGCAAAGAGCCCAGGTAGAAGTAGCTGCCAACCTTTAGACGGCTTTGGCTGATGAGGAAAACTACAACAGGTAGTCCAATAGCCTCAATCGGTAGGTGAATGTAGGGATTGTCCCTAAGCCATCCCCAATAAATGCTGCCAGCTAGCCATGTCCATGAAAATCCAATGGCCAAATCTCCCCAAAGTTCTGAGGATGGTTGGCGCAGCATCCGAAGACCGCCAAGCAGCCAAACTAGGGTAACGGCCAAGCTAACCCAAGGCTGTAGGCGGACAAGGGGCGCCTGAATAAATACGGGCACACTAACTAGAAAAATTGCTGCGAGAAACGTTGGCAATCGGCGAGCAATCTGCTCACCAAGCCGCAGGTTTATCGGTTCAGTAAGTTGGGTTTGAGGCGAAGTATCAGACAGCAATGCTTCCTGACGAATTCTGTAGAATTCTGAGAGAGGTTAATTATTCTTAACATAACATGTCAACTGGGCCGCTCAGGAACAGTAGTCCTGTAAACAGCGACCTAAATACTATTGGGGCGTATAAAGTTAAGTCTTGAAAATGGCTGATGCCACAAAAATATAAATAGCGTAGCGGAGCGGCTATGCCCGCACCGTGTAGATTAGCGAGTATCGATTCGAGTTTAGTTAAATTTTAGATTTTTTTTGGATTTAGCGCCGTTGAGCGGATGCCACTATCTATAAAATCTGCCGAGCTAATCCGGATTTTGCTGCCAATAACTCGTGTCATTTACAAGCGTTTTGCGCTGGACCCAGTTGATCACGTTTGAGCTTTGGAGCATTGTTCATGTCTGTCTACCAATCATTTGAGCTTTTGGCCCAAGTGTCTACAAATCAAGCCGCACAGATTAATTTATTCCAAGCCATTGTGATTGGTATTGTGCAGGGTTTGACGGAGTTCTTGCCGATTAGCAGCACGGCCCATGTCAAGATTGTGCCTGTTGTACTGGGTTGGGGCGATCCCGGTGTGGCCTTTACGGCGGTTATTCAGCTTGGTAGTTTAGCGGCGATTGTTTGGTATTTTTGGGACGACCTGAGTACGGTCACACGCAATACAATCGGTGCGGCTGTGGCAAAGCGCTATCAGTCTTCGGACTTTCGTTTGGGGCTAGGTATTATCTTGGGTTCCATTCCAATTGTTGTTTGTGGGCTGGTGATCAAGATATTTTTCGAGACCCAATATGAAACTTCGGTCATTCGCAGTACCCAGGCGATTGCGATTACGTCCATTGTGATGGCGATTTTGCTCGGTGTTGCTGAGAAAGTGGGAGCTCGCCAGCGTAATTTTGAAAAGCTCGATCTGTGGGATGGTGTGGGTGTGGGGCTGGGCCAGGCGCTAGCGCTGGTGCCTGGTGTCTCTCGTTCAGGGTCGACGCTGACAGCGGGCTTGTTTTTGGGTCTAGAGCGGGATACAGCAGCGCGGTTTTCATTTTTGCTGGGGACACCGGCTATCTTACTGTCTGGTCTAGTTGAGTTGAGGGGGCTGTTAGAGGAGATGTCGAGCTCTGGAGATACTAGTTTGGTGCCTTTGGTGGGTGGCCTAATTGCGACGGTGATTTCGTCTTATCTTGCGATCGCATGGCTGATTAAGTTTCTCCGTCGCCATAGCACCTGGGTGTTTGTTTGGTACCGTCTTGCCTTTGGTGTTGTGATTTTGATTGGCCTGGCTACCAAAACCATTCAAAACGTTTAGCCATTGCTCATTAGAGATACTAGATTTAATCCTTCTACAGCCCATTCTCAAACCATATTCCCAGCTGGGGATATCCCTAGCTATCATGGAATGATTGTCTAATCCAACGGTCCATGCGTAGTGCGTCTATTCAGCCGGCTGTCATTACCAGCGTCCTCAAAGAGTCCATTGCCGCAGACATCGGGTTTGAAACCGGCGATCGCCTAGTGGCAATCAATGGTGAGCGTCCCCGTGACCTGATTGACTATCGGTTTCTTTGCTCAGATGAGCTCTTGACCCTAGAGGTATTGGATGTGGCTGGCGATCGCCATACGATCGAAATCGAAAAGGACTTTGACGAAGATTTGGGGTTGGAATTTGAAAGCGCCCTGTTTGATGGATTGATTCAATGCAACAACCGTTGCCCCTTTTGCTTTATTGACCAGCAGCCTCCTGGGAAGCGCGATACCCTCTATCTAAAAGACGACGACTATCGCCTGAGTTTTCTGTACGGCAGCTATCTTACCCTGACAAATTTGCCATCGGCGGAATGGGACCGCATTGCTCGACTACGCTTATCGCCGCTGTATGTTTCTGTCCATGCCACTGAGCCCCAGGTGCGGCAGCGACTGCTCAAAAATCCTCGGGCTGGATTGCTCCTGGATCAGCTCAAATGGTTTCAAGCCCATCGTCTGCAAATTCATGCCCAAGTAGTTGTCTGTCCAGGTATCAATGACGGGCTGCACCTAGAGCGCACCCTACGGGATCTAGCCCAGTTTCATCAGGGTGATACCCCCGCTGTGGCATCAGCGGCCGTTGTCCCAGTGGGGCTAACCCGCTTTCGCCCTGCAGAGGATGAGTTGGTACCCGTCAGTACAGCCAAGGCCAATGAGGTTATTGATCAAGTAGAGCGGCTGCAGGTCGAATTTAGAGACGCTTTTGCCTCGACCTTTGCTTGGCTTGCAGACGAATGGTTTTTGATTGCTCGGCGAGCGTTACCGCTTGAAGCTCATTACGAAACCTATCCACAAATTGGTAATGGTGTCGGTTCTATTCGTCTGTTTCTAAAACAGTTTGAGGCCGCTGCCCAAGCTCTACCAGACAGCATTGCAGCCCCTAAGCAACTGACCTGGGTAGTGGGTAACGCCGTTGAAAAAGCGTTTGAGCCCATCGTCGAACGCCTGAATCAGGTCAAGGGGCTGAGCGTCACCATGGCAGCTGTCAACAGTGAGTATTGGGGACAGGAGATTACGGTGACAGGGTTACTCACGGGGTACGATATCGTCAGCCAGCTACGGGGCAGAGCTTTGGGGGATGGAGTGCTGCTGCCATCTTTGATGTTAAAGCGTGAATCAAATACTGAACCTGAGGAAGCCTATTTCCTCGACGATATGGCTTTATCCGATCTGAGTCATCAGCTGCAATGCCCTGTTTGGCCTGTCAACGACATTAATGCGCTACTGTCAGCCTGTATCTCGTCAGACACTGCATAGGTGCCGGCTCCGCAAATAGTTTTCCTAGCCTGGTGGGCACTGGGGGAGCCGCTATGCCTGTAAATCAGCGGTTGGTTGTAGCAGGGCTTATGTAACTTTACCGCCTAGTTAAGCTACCTTAGTTACTGGCTTGTGCCCTACTTCACTAAAGCTTTAGTTATACATTTTGATGCAAACACTATGGGATACATCAATCACCTGCTTCTGATTCGGTTAGCTGTATTGGGAGGAATTCTTGCCTTATCAACTGCTCCGGGCCTAGCGTATCCGTTGGTGGACGTTTCTACTCAACTGGCCCAGCTGCCTGATTTACCAGAGGGTGAGGCGACGGAGGAACCTGCCACAGAGCCTGCGGATGAGGACGAGGACGAGGGCGAGGATACTGGGTCCGATGCACCGTCAGTGCCGCCTGCCGCTACCGATGCAGGGGAAATCGTGCCAGCAACCGGACAGGCTCCATCCACGGCGACCGAAGATTTGCTGAACGATGACGATCTCCCACCTGTAGGCTATCTAGCCGATCCGAACCCGCTCAATGTTCCCACCCTTGAAGAGGAGGTATTTTTACAGGAGGGAGATGAGCAAACTATCTCTATCGAGGAGGCAATTGAGCTTGCCTACTTTAATAACCAAGACCTGCAGGTAGCCCTTCTTGAGCTGGAGCAGGCAGAAGCCTCGCTAGCGGAGGCCCGCGCAGCATTTTCTCCAGTAGTAACTACCTCAGCCGATCTCACTAGCCAGGAGACAGATAGTTCAGAAACAGTCTTTGGTACCGTCGGTGACGACGGCGTCGATACCAGTCTGAATGCATCGGTGCGGGTAAATTACGACCTGTTTACATCGGGCCAGCGTATTGCCAATGTGAGAGCTGCTAAAGAACAGGTTCGTTTGAGTGAGCTGGAGGTTGATCGGCGTCGCGAAGAACTGAGGTTAGACACAACCACCCTGTACTACGATCTGCAGGAAAGTGGGGAGCAAATTCGCATTAATCGCTCTTTCCTAGAGGAAGCTCAGCAAAATCAGCGGGATAATGAACTGCGGCGGCAGGCGGGTGTGGGCACTCAGTTTGATGTATTGCGAGCTGATGTTCAACTTGCTAATGCTCAGCAAGATTTGATCCAGTCCCAGGCTCAGCAAAGAATAGCCCGGCGCAATTTAGCTCGACTACTCAATTTTCCGTCCACGTTGAATATTAATGCAACCCCTGTGCCAGCCCCAGACAGTTGGGAGGAAACCTATGAGCGCTGGGCATTGACCTTAGAAGACAGCATCTTGCTAGCGTTTCAGGGACGAGCTGAATTGGAGCAGCAGCTGGCCCAGCGAGAAATTAGCCTGCAACAGGCTAGGGCATCCAGGGCGGCCAACGGCCCTCAGTTTGGCTTGTTTGCCAACTACAGCTGGAGCGATTTGTTAGATGACTCTTCCGATACCTACAGCTTTGGGGCCGAATTTAGTATGGTGCTTGTGGATGGTGGCGCGGCTCGCTCCCGTGCGCGTCAGCAGGAAATTAATGCTGATATTGCTGAGGAACGTTTTTCCGAGGTCCTAGATAGTGTACGTTTTGAGGTGGAAGAGGCGTACTTTACGCTGCGCTCTAACGAAGAAAACGTGAGGACAGCTAGAACGGCCGTCACTCAAGCTGCCAGGGCTCTTGAGTTAGCTAACTTGCGCCTTGATGCGGGTGTGGGGACTCAGCTGGATGTGTTGACGGCTCAGTCTGAGCTGACCGAGGCTGAAGGCAATTGGGTTAGCGCGGCATTGGGTTACAACCGAGCGTTGGCCTCTTTGCAGCGGGCCGTCAGTAATTTGAGCGCTACGTTGTAATGGGCTGTGTAGTTTGATGATGCTACAAAATAAGTCTTGTCGCTGGAGGTGGCTGAGCTACTGCGGGATAGAAACTTCAGAGTTGGCTATTGACTCTGTTTGATGCTGGCACAGTCTTTCAATGACCTGCTCAGCTGTGATCAGCCGCTTTAGGACAACTTGACCGATGGGGGTGGCGGTGACATCTTCAGGTAGAACTTCCACCATGAGAACGTCGTCTTCAACCTGGTATAGCCAAAGTCTCTCTGGCGTTTCTTCCAGATATAGCTCTAATTTCTTGATGTTTGGTTTTCGCTGCCAGGCGATTTCATTCCACAGGCCGCCAAACTCCCAAACTCTGCCGGTTGTCCAGCCATCGGATAAGAAAAAATACTTCACAGATCCCGAGTAAGGTCAAAGGTTCACTGGCATTATCTCTGGTCATGTTGTTTTTTTCACGGGGTCTCTAAAAACTTGATGCTTCCCTATAGGTTGTAAATGCCCGATGCTGTTTCAGTCCGATTTTTTGTTCTATCCGGATGTGGGGGTAAATCCCGTGGACAGTTAGCTGGTAGATGCACCCTGATGTCTGACTCCTGAGCTCCTATGGAACTCAGGAGTTTTTTTTGACTAACTTTTGCAGCATGGTGATTCTGGAGAAAACGTCCCATGATGTAAGGGTTTTTTGTTCTATCCGGATGTGGGGGCAAATCCCGTGGACAGTTAGCTGGTAGATGCACCCTGATGTCTGACTCCTGAGCTCCTATGGAACTCAGGAGTTTTTTTTGACTAACTTTTTGGGCCGTCCGTTGGGAAGGGTATCTTTAATGTCTGCTGAGATTGTGCAGTCGTTTGGTCTGTGATAGGCTAGCCCCTTAATTATTTCTGACTCAGTAGCAGGGGCCAACCTAATGGCGAAGATGCGCGTAGGCTTATTGTTTGGTGGATGCTCTGGTGAGCATGAGGTATCTATTTGCTCGGCCCAGGCCATTGCCCGAGGTCTAGGGTTAAAGGGCAATGCTGAAAGGTACGACGTGGTGCCAGTGTACATCCGTAAGGACGGCATTTGGGTAATGGATGCTCAGTCTGTGCTAGCGACGGGAGAACCCTTGGCGACTGGAACTGGGGAGGTATTAATGACTGAACGTTTACCAACGGCGGTGGCTGAGGTGGATATTTGGTTTCCGGTGCTGCATGGCCCCAATGGTGAAGATGGCACTATTCAAGGCCTGTTTGAACTGATGCAGATGCCCTATGTGGGCTGTGGCGTTTTGGCTTCATCGGTGGGTATGGATAAGTTGGCGATGAAATCTGCGTTTGCCCAGGTTGGGCTGCCCCAGGTGAAGTATGTGGAGGTGCTGCGATCGCAAGTCTACTCAAACCCCTGTATTTTCCCAAAGCTGTGTGACGACATTGAGGCTGCCCTTGGATACCCCTGCTTTGTCAAGCCTGCCAACCTGGGCTCTTCCGTTGGAATTGCCAAAGCTAAGGATCGCCAAGAGCTAGAAGCGGCCCTTGATAGCGCGGCTAGCTATGACCGTCGCATCATTGTAGAAGCTGCAGTCATAGCCCGTGAGGTCGAATGCGCTATCTTAGGCAATGATGTTCCTAAAGCCTCAGTGGTTGGCGAAATCAGCTTTGATAGCGATTTCTATGATTATGAAACCAAATATACAAGCGGGCAGGCCGATCTAGCGATTCCAGCCCGGCTGCCAGCAGAGATTATTACCAGGATTCAAGAACAGGCGGTGACAGCATTTCGAGCCATCGACGGGGCTGGGTTATCACGGGTTGATTTTTTCTACCTAGAAGCCACCGATGAGGTACTCATCAATGAAATCAATACCTTTCCTGGATTTACGGACACCAGCATGTACCCCAGGCTGTGGCAAGCCTCTGGCGTTGAGTTTGACCAGCTTGTTGATCGACTGATTCAGCTGGGGCTAGAACGGCAGAGCCAGCCGTCTTGAACCTTGGTGCTTTAATCCTATAGCTCTACAGATCTTCTAAAAATACCAGCAGGTCAGCCATATCCTGAGTATTTGGTTGGAACTGTGGCATGGGCGGAGTTTTACCACTAATTACCTGTTTGATTAGTGCCACCTGGGACTTACGCTCCGAGATGTTTTGTAAATCAGGCCCGACTTCACCCGTGCCTTCTAACCCATGACATACGGCGCAGTTTTGCCAAAACAGCTGCTGCCCCCTTTCAAAATCACCGGTGGAGGCTAAAACGTCATGAACATAGGGATCGGAGACCTGTACCCGGTGGATACCCCAAACCACGAGGACGACGCACAGCATAATAATGGTTGCAGCTAGAACAAACTGAACCAGCAGCCGATTATCTTTGCGCTCTAGGGCTGGCTGGGTCAGAGCTGGACTGTCAATGGTGTTTGGAGGCACAAGCTAGACGTAACACTTTGTTATGACGCATATGATACATACTTTAAAGTTTTCTGAGGAGACTATGCAAGGTGTTGCAGCCCGAAAATAAAGATTAAATCTACAGTCTTTATTAAGCCGTTGGGCTTTCAAGGCTCAGGAGCGTGGTCAATGGCACCGTTAGCTAAGGCGCTATCATCCTTGAAATCGGCAGAGGACTAGGCTCAGTTGGGGGAATGGCTTACTATGTCTATAGATGAAGTAGTGCAAGTGCTGCTTCAAAGCTTTGTCTGTCATTGAGGAAACGCGGCGTGATTGAACCTTTGCTATTAGGGATTGTTTTAGGTCTGATTCCGGTAACATTAGCCGGTTTGTTTGTCGCGGCTTACATGCAGTATCGCCGCGGCGATCAGCTTAATTTCTAGAGTCTGATTCCCGAATAGTTTGATTTAGGGATACGTGGGCTCCGAGCGTTGGTACTAGAGATACGAGTGGAGCCTAATTAACTTTGTGTCCTTAGCTTGATTGTTTGATGTAGCAACCGGCATCTCCTGTGGGTGCTGGTTTTTTATTGGCTGTATCAGCTTCTTTAGAGACCCGCTGCAAGGCGCGCTGTGCCGTATGCGGCTTCAGTATGGAGAGGCGGCACCAGGGAAATCTCCCCCAATGCCTGAGCTCTCAATGTTTGCCAAACCAGATTTTGGGCTCCTCCACCTGCTGTAAAGACCCGCTTTACCGGACCTGCTCCCAGTGTCGTAAGTGTTTGATAGCCCTGGGCCTCAATGCGAGCCATGCTTTCTAGCAGTCCGTGGAGAAATATCTCTGGTTTTGCCGGACGCGGTGTGAGTCGTGGGGCCAGGTTGGGATCGCTGATGGGAAAGCGCTCGCCAGGAATCAGTAGGGGATAATAATCGAGACCGCTGGGAAGGCTAGTGTTGATTTTGGCACTGAGGCGGCGGAGTTCGGCGGTGGTGAAATAGCGCTGTAGAACCGCACCGCCCGTATTAGAAGCACCGCCCACCAGCCACTGCTGCCCCAGACGATGGCTGTAAATGCCGCTGGGGGCATCGTTGATGGCTATGGGGCTGAGCAGCTTTAGTACTATCGTCGAGCCCAGGGAGGTAACGGCATCCCCGATAGCGTGGGCGCCGCTAGCTAAAAATGCCGCAATGCTGTCAGTAGTACCAGCCTTGATCAGACAATTTTGGGGTAGCCCAAACCGCTGGGCAATATCGGGTTGGACAGGTGCTATGGCGGCTCCGGGGGTGAGGACTTGAGGCAGCCAAGGACCGATCCCTAGGGCTTTGAGCCAGGTGGGATATTCTAAGGTTTGGGGTTCATAGCCTAGCTTGAGCGCATTGTTGTAGTCGGTGATGCCGGGTTTGCCGTGGAGCAGACTGCTGAGCCAATCGGCCTGGTGTACCAGGTATTGCACCTGGGTAAGGGTGTGGGTGGGCAGATTTGCTTGCCACCATAGGGCTTTGGCTAGGCTAGAGGTAGCGCTGTGGGCGGGGCTGGTGGCCGGTGCCACCGTAGGAATGCCGCCGCGAGCATCGTTGTATAGCAGTGGTTGGGTGAGGGGAGTGTGGTTGCGATCGCACAGTAAAACAGTCCCAGACGTCCCATCAATAGCAATGGCTGCCATTTTGCGTCTGATGCCTGCTGGAATCTGGTCTATCAAAATCCACAGGGTGTGACACCAGCCGTCGGCCTCCGGCTCCCGGGTAGGGTACGGGCAGCGGGTCTCGGCTACGACCTGTCCAGACCCATCAATTGCGATCGCCCGCGCCCCGGAGGTCCCAAAGTCAATTCCTAAATAGTTCATGGGCAGCCACAAAAAATGAGGTACTCATTTGAGCACCTCATTGCAAAATTTTTTAGGGCAAAATTTTTCAGAGCGTTGATGCGAATTAAACGCTGACCTCGCTTAGCTCGCGGGTGAGGTGATCAAAGGGTGCATCCACAAACGAGGTGTCGGCAATCCCTTGCTCTTCAAGCTGCGCTTTGAGGACATCTTTCATAATCTGAATGCCAACGACCGTCGGGCCAACGGGAACTTCCAGCGAGTTATAGGTTTCCCGTAGACCATTGAGGACCCGCTCCGTCAGGACGTCGCAGTTGCCAGCGACCAGCGCGTAGCTGCTGTAGCGCAGGTAGTAATCCAAATCCCGGAGGCAAGCAGCATAACGCCTAGTCGTGTAGGCGTTACCCCCTGGACGAATTAACTCAGGTACCCGCTCAAACAGCGCTGAGCCCGTCGTTTTGACCAGGCTGGAGGCGTTGGCGCTGATATAAGCAGCCGCCTTGACTCGATCGGTGCCGCTACTAAAGTAAGTCGTCAAAGAATCTATAGCGTCGCGATCAAGGTAGCGACCTGTGATGTCGTAGGTACTAATTAAACCCGTCACCGTATCCCGCATGAAACCTTTCTCCCAGTGCGATTAATGTGCGACTCAAAAACTTAAGTAGGGACGTTTAACCAGACTAAGGGGCAAATCCCCGCACAACCCCACTGATTAACAGGTTGTTGTGGTCTGACTATGAGAACACGAGCAGGCACGATTCTACCGCTTACTCAAGCATCCCCTCAAGTGTCTTGCCGCTGCCACATAAATCTTGAAACCCATTCAGCGACAACGTTTCTCGGCACCTAAATGCCACTGGCTAGTCTACCACGGTGGATTAAACAGCAGGCGCTTTACCCGATTTAGAGGCGGTTAGGCCCGTCGATTTTTTACAATACGCAATCTTTCGTAATGAAATCGGCTTAAAACTGGATCCGGTCAAAATGCCTTGGACTGCTTGATTCATTTGAGCTTTTCAGCACTCTAGCGGCGGGGAAGCCTCTGTTTCCCGGTCAGCTTGCTAGAGAAACCTTTAATTCGTATCAAGAGATACAAATTCATGGGATTACTGTTCCTAGGATCATCCAAGCCTAGTCAGAGCAAATACTGGTGTTACCACGGTTGTTCTGCCAGTTGGTGGGTTGAATTTTTGATTCTCAGCCGGTATCAAAAGTTAGTTGTAGGGACGGATTGGTGCTCTCCCAGAGTTCAATGGCGTATGGCCGGGGCGGTTGATTGCTATGTCTTTCTGCTTGGGAATATGGAAAATTCCTAACAGGTCCTCACTTTCATCCATGCCTGTTGTTTAATATCTTGGCCGTTCAGCATATTGACCTGTTCATACTGAAAAGCCCACAGGTTTCTCAAAAATTTTCAAGACGGCTACTAGTGAATGCACAACAAAGGAGTGATCCATGGCTCAGACTGCTGCAGAAGTTTTGCAGATGATTGAAGATCAAGACATTCAAATGATTGATCTAAAGTTCATTGATTTGCCAGGTATCTGGCAACACCTGACGGTGCATCGTAGCCAGATTGATGAGAGTAGTTTTACTGACGGGGTGGCATTTGACGGGTCGAGTATTCGCGGTTGGAAAGCCATCAACGAGTCCGATATGGCGATGGTTCCCGATCCGGCGACTGCCTGGATTGACCCCTTTATGAAGGAACCCACCCTGAGCATGGTGTGCTCGATTAAGGAGCCCCGAACCGGGGAGTGGTACGACCGCTGTCCCCGCGTCATTGCCCAGAAAGCGTTGGATTACTTAAATGCAAGTGGCATTGGCGACACTGCCTACTTTGGCCCTGAGGCGGAGTTTTTCATCTTTGACGATGTTCGTTTTGACACCACATCTAACTCTAGCTACTACTATGTGGACACCGTTGAGGGCCGCTGGAATACAGGGCGTGAAGAAGAAGGCGGCAACCTCGGGTATAAGCCTGCCTATAAGGGGGGATATTTCCCGGTTTCTCCGACGGACACCTCCCATGACATGCGTACAGAGATGCTGTTGACTATGGCTGACTGTGGTGTGCCCATTGAAAAGCATCACCATGAAGTAGCCACCGGCGGCCAGTGTGAGCTAGGTTTTCGCTTTGGTGAAATGATCCAAGCTGCCGACTGGTTGATGACCTACAAGTACTGCATCAAAAACGTTGCTAAGAAGTACGGTAAGACTGTTACTTTTATGCCCAAGCCTCTGTTTGAGGACAATGGCTCGGGTATGCATACCCACCAGTCCATTTGGAAAGATGGTCAGCCGCTTATGGCCGGTGATATGTACGCTGGTCTGAGTCAGCTCGCCACCTGGTACATTGGCGGTTTGCTAAAGCATGCTGCAGCTGTGCTGGCGTTTTCTAACCCCAGTACTAATTCCTACAAACGCCTGGTTCCCGGTTTTGAAGCGCCGGTAAACTTGGTTTACTCCAACGGCAACCGCTCTGCGGCTATTCGCATTCCTCTGTCTGGTGACAGCCCTAAGGCGAAGCGTCTGGAGTTTCGCTGTCCCGACCCCACCTCTAACCCCTACCTTGCCTTTGCGGCGATGCTGTGCGCCGGTATCGATGGCATTAAAAATCAGATTGAGCCACCTGCTCCGATTGATCAAGATATCTACGAGCTTAGCCCTGAGGAGCTAGCCAAGATTGCGTCTACGCCCGCCTCCCTCAAGGAAGCGCTGTCGGCGTTGGAAAGCGACCATGAGTTTTTGGTCCAGGGCGGTGTGTTTACTGAAGACTTTATCCAAAATTGGATTTCCTACAAGCTTGATACTGAGGTGATTCCGATGGATATTCGGCCTCACCCCTACGAGATAGCCCTCTACTACGACTGCTAAGCCCAGCGTTTAACAT
This sequence comes from Cyanobacteria bacterium P01_H01_bin.26, assembly GCA_038748225.1. GTDB lineage: Bacteria > Cyanobacteriota > Cyanobacteriia > Phormidesmidales > Phormidesmidaceae > Leptothoe. The sequence goes on from JBCDJC010000005.1 coordinate 27,858, forward strand.
TATTAGCAATCTTTGTCGGTCTATAGCGTCAGCCTTTGGGCTGGCGCTTTTTTATGGTCTGGGGCCACCGCGATGGGTGAAAACGTAGCCCAGGGTTTTCAAAAACAAATCTTAAAAAGTATCAAAATATACGGAATTTTTGCCTATAATTAAATTGTAAAGCGCGCAGGCGTTGCAAAACGGTGCCTTTAATATACGTCTATAGGAGGTTAATGGTATGTCTGTTCAAGAATCCGCTCGACTTCGAGTTGTTTACAATCGTCATGCGGTGACCAACCGACAGCGTTCTTTGTTGAGCCGAGCTGCTGTAGGTGTAGGAATGCCGCTAGATGCAGTGGGTGATGGCAGTCGCATTCAGGGCAAGGCTAGATATGACGTGCAGCAGGCCTATGGCCGTAGCAGTGCTGCTATGAGCTAATCGGCGTGTTTGATATTGGATACTGCTTGGCCCAGGGTGCGATCGCACCCTGGGTTTTGTTTAAACCAGCCCTCCTCAACTATGACTAGCTAGCGTGAAGATTTGAAAATAAGCGGTACAAAATGTTAATTTGCGAGGGTCTACCCTTACAGGCTTAGTCAATGGGGCTAGTGCCCATTGTCTTAATTACCCGCTAGTTAGTTTTGTACATTGTCTATGGCTGCTCTTGCTGCTCGTGTTGCCCTTTCCCCGACTGCTCAATCCCAAGCCACGCATCCAAAAAAGGTAGTCGTGATGGGCGATAGCCTGGTCTATGGCTACGGTGATACCGAAGGTGGTGGCTGGGTTGAGCGGTTGCGTCGCCAGTGGATGGATCCAGAGCAGCCGGGGCCGATTATCTACAATCTTGGGGTCCGGGGTGATGGGGCTCAGCAGGTGTCTGTCAGGCTAGAGCGTGAATTTAAGCTACGGGGCGAGCTACGCCGCCGGGTGCCGGATATTTTGGTGCTCTCAGTGGGGTTAAATGACTGTGCCCGACTAGGGAGACCCGCCGGTCGTCCCATGACCGATGAGGTGACGTTTACCCGAGTCTTGCACGATGTTCTAGATCAAGCCAGGGGCCTATGCCCTACCTTTTTTGTTGGGATGATTCCCGTCAATGAGATGGCCATGCCCTACGCGGATGTACTCCATTTTTCCAACGACGATCAGCGCCACTACAACCAAATTACCCACCATGCCTGTGGGGCCCGCCAGATCCCGTATCTCGATCTTTACCAGCGCTGGTGTTCTAAAGGTGAATCCTGGCGTAATGAGCGGCTGTGCAGCGATGGGCTGCATCCCAATGTATTGGGCTATCGAGCCTTAATGGCAGAGGTACTAGGCTGGGAACCGTTGATGCAAGCGTTGGCTCATTGAAGCTGAAGCATAGGGTCGGTCCAATCATTGCCAACGCGGATGGTAATGTCGGAGTCAAGATCGCCGGTCGAGTCAGCTACAACTTTACCCGTACCGAGTACGGCCTCGATAAACTCTGCGCCGTTGAGATCGCCTCGCTGGGCAATGACCGCTGTCTGATGATGGCTATCGGGCCAGTCGTCTATGACATAGACGTTCCGAAAACCTTCATTGCGTAAGTGGTCGGCCACGGTCTGAGCCCTATAGGGCTCGCTGGATGCATTTTGGACGGCTATGCGGAGGCGGCTGATGGAGCGATTGGGGGCGTCATTGGCCAGCATGGCAGCGGGTTCCGCATCAAAAAACTGCTCCATGACATCATTGGTGCCGTTGGTATCGGCAATCCAGTAGCTGGCTCTATATTCTTGAGGGTTGCTAAAGCGCCCTGGCAACATCACCATGTTGAGGGCTTCCCTGTCTAGCTGTAGGCCAAAGCCAGCCAAAGCTAGCATTTCTTCAATCGAGAGATTAGTGTCAATATAGCTTTGCAGAACCCGGATAATTTGTGGCAGCTGGGTGACGACCCTGGGGTTGATCATGCGATCTCGCAGCGCCTTGAGCAAAATCTGCTGTCGCTGGACTCGGCCGATATCCCCTAGGGTATCCTGGCGAAACCGAGCAAACTGCTCCGCTTCCGATCCGTTGAGGGTTTGCCAACCGGATTCTAAATCAATGACTAGGCCTTGGGTCTTATCCTCATATTGCATGGGTTTTGGGACAAAGACTTCTACCCCACCCACCAAATCGACAATTTCGCGAAAAGCGGCCGTACTGACTCGAACGTATCGGTCAATCTCAATCTGATTAAAGTTATAACTAACAGTCTGAGCCGCTAGCTCTGCTCCGCCTTCGACATTGGCCTGATTAATTTTATCGATACCGTGACCTGGAATTTCCACGCGGGTGTCCCGTGGAATAGACATGACGTTGATAGACTCGGTTTCAGGATTGATGCGTACTAGCAGCATAGTGTCAGTACGGCCAACCAGGTCGTTTGGAGACGCACCTTCTATGTCAAGGGCCTCATCTAGACCCATGAGCAAAAGGGTAACCGGACGAGATACCTGGTAGCGAAAACCGGATTTCCAAAGCTCGCTGAGCGGTGGGTTTGCCGGTACTCCGCGGCTGCCATTGGGGATGGGAACCGTCAACATTAAGGCTGCGCCTGCCGCAGCGGAGACCACCGCCGTGGTGCCAAAAATGCCGGTCCATGCCAGTAACCTGAGGGCGTTACCAACCAGCGAGCGGCGCTGGGGTGCCATTGTTTCAGATGCGGCAGATTCTGATTCTGATTCTGCTGAGTCTGATGGGAATATAGGATTGGGGGCGGTTGCAGAGTCCGGTGAGGTGTTCTCCAACTGGGATAGTAAGGCTGGCTCAGCCTGAGCATCCTCCAATGCGGCTACAGGAGCCGCATTGGCTTTGGCCTCGGACCGGGATGACGACTCTATCTTGGTGCTGGACGAGGCGATTGCAGCAGCTGCGGCTGTGGTGCCTGATGTGATGTTTGGTGCACTGTCTGACGGGGTCGTAAACTCCACCTCAGGGTTGGGCTTAGATGTCGGGGTTGCCTCAGTATCTAGCGAAGACGACTCTAACTTGGCCACCGGAGTTATCCCAGGTGTGACATCAGGCTGGGATGATTCAGGATTTGACGGAGATTCTGGAGTGGGTTCAGCCCCATTGTCTGGCTGGTGGGCCTCCAACTTGGCTACCGAAGCCAGGTCAGCCGTATTGTCTGACTGGGACTCTGGGCGAGACGGCAGAGCTGATTCAGCCTTAGGGTCTTCTGGAGGGGATGGCTCTGACTGGTGTGACAAGGAGGAGGACATAGGGGATTTGTTAACGTGCTCGGGGAGGCATACTACTGGCGAGCAGAGAATTTATCAGCGGTCCCTACCATCAACTTACGGTCTCCTAAATTGCAGGTCAGAACACGAATAGCAGGTCGGAACACGATGGGCTGTGGTTAGAGCTTGAAATGGGTGGGTCCTGCTGGCAGACTGTTCGACGTTCGCACGGTCTACACATAGGTGAGAAGTTAACTAATATTAAGCTGTTTATGGCCCGTGTATTTTGAGTAATCGCTAATATTGTTCAGAATTCTGTATGAGCACTTCATTTTAACGCTGTAAATTAACTTCATTAAGTAAAAAATGACACAACCTAGCCGCCAAACTCCAACATTAGTGCCAATTATTTTAGCTGGGGGTAAGGGGGAGCGCTTTTGGCCCGTGAGCCGTTTAAAGCATCCCAAGCAGTTTTTATGTTTAGACGGCAGCGGTCGTAGCTTGATGCAGTCGACCGCCGACCGCCTGCTGCCGTTGGCCGGTAGTTGGGACTCGCTGTGGGTTATTACTGCTGCCCATTTGGCAGCAGGGGTTAAGCAGCAGCTACCGGAGCTGCCTGTGGAGAATATTCTGGTGGAACCCCAGGGACGTGACACCGCCCCCGCTGTGGCCTGGGCCACATTGGAAGTGGCCAAACGGCATGGGGATGATGCGATCGCATGTTTCTTTCCCGCCGATCACTACATCACCGACGAACCCAAGTTTCGTGCTACCATTCGCGCGGCGGCCGACCTGGCCCAGAGCCAGGGGGCCATTGCCACCCTTGGCATTCAGCCCACATTCCCCGCCACCGGTTACGGCTATATTGAGCAGGGTGACGATGCGGGGCAATATGGTGAGCTAGCGGCCTATCGCGTCAGCCGCTTTACCGAAAAACCAGGGCGCAGCGCTGCGGAGGAGTTCCTGGCGAGCGGTGACTATAGCTGGAATAGCGGTATGTTTATTTTCCCTGCTGGGGTGATGATTAGTGAACTCAAAACCTATTCCCCAGGGCTGATGGGGCCGCTACTTGCCAAGGGCGTGGATGCCTACGCCGAGCTAGAAAAGCTCAGTATTGACTATGCCGTCATGGAAAAAACCCAAAAGGCCTATGTGATGCCTGCCAATTTTGGCTGGGATGACCTCGGCGACTGGAATGCCATTGAGCGTCTGATGAAGGGGGACGCTGCCAATGTCGATATGTGTGAGCACCAGGCCCACGGTACCAATGGCTGCATCGTTTACTCCTCCGATGAAGAGGAAGTGGTGGTTACCATTGGCCTAGAAGATGTGGTTGTAGTCCGAGATGGCAAAGCAACGCTGATTGTCAAAAAAGACCGCACCCAAGAAATTAAGCAAGCGGTCAAAGCCCTGGGTAAAGAGGATAAATTTCTGCATCTGCTGTAGCTTAGCCAAGCTAATCGACTAACGTTGCTGCACCAAATATATGTCTACATATCGATCTTTTGGCCAGCTGTCTTGGATGATTGACCAAAAGAGATGTTAGGGACCTGCGCCCCCAAAAGCCATGTTGCGTTTTCAAACGAGGCGTCCGAGGATCCTTGGTGGCGAGGGTAGCCTAGAAGGTGTTAGCAATTGAAAATATTGTTGAGACACACCTATGACACAGCCGTCTTTAAGGCCAGGAGAAATTTTACGCACCGCCTTTAGTCGGGTAGGGCCGATTTTTGTGCCGGTTGCGCTGTTGGCTCTGCCTGCCAACGTACTGCCATTACTGATGCCAACCCCGGCGCTAAACGCTACTTTTAGCATTGTGTTTGCAATTTTAGTTGGACCTATCTTGGGCGGAGCCAGTATCGTGCTGGTTGATCGTGCCCTGTCAGGGGAAAAGATGGATATTGGCACAGCCCTGTCCATGGCTTGGCAGCGTGCCGGTCAGCTGATTCTGACATCGATATTGTTGTTTGTAATTTTGATGCCAAGCTTTGCGCTCTTGCTGATTCCAGGAATTTATCTATCTATACGATTGTTTGCGGCCCAGTATGAGGTCATGCTAGAGCGTAAGTCGCCGACTGAGGCCATGGAAGTTAGCTGGGAGTTGACTAAGAATCGCTGGTGGCAAATTTTTGTCCCAATATTAGTGATCACCCTGGTTCTATTGGTGCCCATTATGTTGGTGAGCGCTATTTTTGCAAATGTGCCCTTGGGTGAGCTAATAACTGCCTTGGTTGGCATAGCTGCTACACCAGTGGTGCTGCTAGCAATTTTGCTGATTTATAAAGGTCTTAAGGGGCAGTCGATCTCAGGATCAGAAGATACCGATCCACTAAACGCTTAGGCCATGGCCGTCAGGTGATTTAGGATTCCAAACACCTGACGGCTTCTAACATACCTCGGGCTTTGTTCAAGGTTTCTTGATACTCGTTTTCCGGGACTGAATCGGCCACTAGACCGGCTCCAGCCTGAACGCTGATCCGATGTCCGCCGCTGCCGTTGCTTTCAACCACCATGGTACGGATGGTAATGGCGCTGTTGAGCTGCCCTTCAAAATCGTAGTAGCCGTAGACACCGGAATAAGGTCCCCGACGACAGGGTTCTAGGTCGTTGATAATCTGCATGGCGCGGATCTTTGGTGCGCCGCTGACGGTGCCTGCCGGGAAGCAGGCTTTGAGCAGATCCCATGCTGTTTTGCCAGGGGCAAGCTGACCGACGACATTGCTGACAATGTGCATGACGTGGGAGTAGCGCTCGATAATCATTAGCTCATCGACGCTGACAGTGCCGCTGGTGCAGACGCGACCGAGGTCGTTACGGCCAAGATCCACCAGCATGACATGCTCGGCAATTTCCTTGGGGTCTGCCAGCAGATCCTTAGCGTAGGCGTCATCTGCAGCTGTCGTTTTACCGCGGGGACGGGTGCCAGCAATCGGTCGCAGGATCGCGGTGAGCGTATCGTCATCCCCGCTGTAGCTGGCTTTAACCATTACCTCAGGGCTAGAACCAATGATCTGCCAGTCTTGGAAATGGAAATAGGCCATATATGGAGATGGGTTCACCAGCCGCAGCGAACGGTACAGGTCAAAGGGATTACCGTCGTAGTCCGTGGTGAGACGCTGGGAAACGACAACCTGGAAAATATCCCCGGCCCTGATGTGGGCTTTGGCGGTTTCCACGCTCTGGCAAAACTCATCTTTGCTACGGTTGCTGGTGTAGGTCAGGGGCGGAGTATTGATGGGCGGTGTCCAGGCCAGGCGACTATCCTGGGTGGCTAGGGGAAGGTTGAGTTTGTTGACAAGGGTGGTAATGCGATCGCAGGTCTCCCCGTAGGCCCGCTCGATGTCCACATCGACCGACCGCAGATCGGCGTAGCTCACCGCCCAAATTTTGCGCTTTACCTGGTCAAAAATCAGCAGACTATCTACCTGCATCCATAGCCCGTCGGGTAAGTCATCTGCGCCGGATGGATAGGTGGCCACCGTCGGTTCAATCCATGGGATTAATTCGTATCCCCAAAAGCCAAACAGTCCGCCTCCAGGCGGCAGCTCGGGCAGTTTGACCGGCTGATAGAGGGCCAGACAGTTAGCTAAAATATCAAAGGGATTACCCGTAAAAATTTCTTCGGTACCATCGCGAAATCGCTGTTTGGTGGTGTCCCCCCGTGCCTCTAGTATCCACAGGGGATCACAGCCCAAAAGGCTATAGCGACCAATGTTTTCACCGCCTTCTACCGACTCTAATAAAAAGCTGTAGGGCTGACCGGCGCAAACTTTGCACCAGGCCGATACGGGGGTATCAAGATCGGCAACCCACTCTTGATATACCGGGATAAAGTTACCCTGGGTGGCCAGGGTCTTGAAGGTGGCCAGATCTGGAAACATCATGGGCGGTTTGGCGGTGGGCTTACTAAGCCTGCCTTAAGGGCTGAACCCTTGGCAAGCCGCTGGGTCACCATTAAAAAGAGGCAGCCCGTAGACTGCCCCTGTAAAATCACAATGGCGAGCTTTACATCAGCTCGGGATCAGAGCGTTCCTACACCTCGTAGGGCTCTTTGCCACTGAACTTAATCGTTGCAGGATCGGGATTTTCACCGATACTGCGATCCTTCTTACCGCTGTAGCCCCGGCCTTCGTTCACCTTCTCGGGAACGACACCATCGGCTGGATGCAGGTAAACGGTTTCACCGCTGGGGAAGACGCGATAAATCTTATAGTCGGAAATTCTGGGCTTAAACTTGCTCTTGAGTTGACGGCTGAGAGCTAAGCACTGCTCCTTACGAGCCATATAGAGCATGTTGTCGCCTTCATTCATGATGGCGACACCGCCAGTGGGCATCTCAAAGGGTTGCTCCTTTTTGCTGCTCCAGGTGATGACATACTTTTCTTCTCTTTCGGCAGCGGAGAGTAGGCCGCCAGTACTGCCACCAAATATAGGAGTTTTTCCAGTAGGGCCTTCGGTCTTGGTAATTTCTTCAGACATGAAAATATTATCTCTCAACCTTATCGCTCATAAATTTATCACCGTACATGACGTTGCTGACACTGTTTGTGAGGAAGTGTAACAGTTCTTCAGAGTTACTTGCCTGCAGCTGGGTGGAGGCCTCATCTGTCTGTAAAGACGGCAGATCCAATTGAGCCATCGCTGCCGATAGTGCCGATAATAAAGATATGTTTAATTTCTAGCTTGCTGTGAAAATCCTGAGAGCCCGTACGCTTCAAACTTTGCTGGCTGACAGTTTGACTATTTTTTGGGGTGATTGGTTGGACCTGCGGGTGCGAATTCCCCAGGTGGCAGCCTCGGGTTTGGTCTCTCCCCTAATTTATATTTTGGCGTTTGGGTTGGGGCTAGGCAGTTCCCTGGACCAGGTTGCCCCTCCCCCTGTGGGGGACAGCTACCTGGAGTTTATTTTGCCAGGGATGGTTGCCCTATCGTCTATGGTTATTAGCTTTGGGGGGACTACTTTTTCTATTTGCGGGGAGCGGCTGTTTACGAAAAATTTTGATGAGATGCTGCTGTTTCCGATTCATCCGCTGGCGATGCACTTGGGTAAAATGCTGGCGGGAATTGTCCGGGGACTGCTGACGGCCGGGTCGGTTATTTTGGTGGCGGTGCTATTTACCCGTGACCTGTGGAGTTTTGTTAATCCGCTGTTTTTACTACTGCTGGTGCTCAACTGTGCGGTGTTTGCCGGGTTGGGGGTGATCGTCGGGTTAAATGTCAAATCCCTAGAAAGTGTCGGCCTGTTTAATAACTTTTTGATTGTGCCGATGTCGTTTTTAGGGGCGACGTTTTTTGACCCGGCTTCCTTGCCGGCGTTACTTAAGGGCATTGTTTACCTGCTACCGCTTACCTATACAACGGTAGGGTTACGTGCGGCCGCCTATCAGCCCATAGATCGGTTTCCCTGGTATTCGATTCCAGTGTTGCTGATAGTTGCGATCGCACTTTCCATTACCGGGGCCTATCAGTTTGCCCGCCAGCAAGATTAGCTTGCGATCGCGTCTGGAACAACGCTTGCTCTTAACCTGGCAACCTCTGAGGACCACTGGGGTAGCGAGTGGGCATGCTTTTGGGCCAGGCTTGACTCGGTGTCTTCACTAGCCCTATCGAGGCTAGTTTTAGGGCTGCGCAGCTGGGAAAAAATGCGATATGTAGTGAGCTTGGAATCGGGCGCATCCCCATGGGAAACCGGCACCAGATTGTAAAGCGTGCCGCCCGCATAGACCGTAAACGTGATTCGAAACACTTCAAAAAAGCTAATGACCCAGCGGCAGTCTTCTTCTGAATAGGCTTCGTAGTAGCGGATTAAGCTAGCAATACGCAGCTCCAGATGAGCCTGAACGTGGGGCCGAAACAAGACGACTTTGAGTAATAAAATTACCAGCACAAGCGGATCGCCCTGGGCCAAAACCATGCTAAATAGCACCGAGGGCTGTTCGTCATCTTCGGTGGTAAGCAGATCTACAATCTGTTTACAGGTGCGCAACATCAACGCTTCTGTCAACGGCTCCGAATTGTGTTCTGGGTATAGCGCTAAAACCGGGTCGGGCAGCTTTTCCTTCAGGGAAAGAGCGATGGGTCTATTGGGTAAGGCGTAGGCCAGATAGTGTAGAAGTGCTCGCTTAAAATTCCAATAGTTGAGCCGTGCGCACTGTTTGTGAAATAAATGGGCCAGGTTCTCATAGCCAAACTGGCCTGGCTGAAGCAGCAGCAGTTTGATCAAATTCAGCGCTGACTCACCGAGTACCGTGGGATTATCCACCGTGACGGTGGTGGAGGCTATTTGTGACTTTGCTGTGTACATGGCCAAGTCAAAGCGAAACTTAGACTTGAGCTGTGACGATAGGCTGCGAGCCGCTTCCCGTTGCTCTAATGGGTTTTCCAGATTTAGATACTGGGGAGCAAGCAAATAGGAGGTGTATCGACCGCTCCAATGCTGATGTTCCTCATAGCGGGCGGCAAATAGTTTGAGATCTTGAAAATCCTGACTGGTAATAAAGCCCTGCATCCAAACGCGTAATCGTTTGAGGATGAGTGAAACCCCTGGGCGCATTAAAATGCGATCGTCAAACATCTTGATTAGGGCTTTGATGGCATCTGGCTGACGTTGGATACCCCAGTTGTTGATCAAAATGTAGCAAATACGTTTGAGGGTAAAGAGAAACTGCTGCTCGCTGTTGGCGATGACAATGGAATATAAAGCAACCGGTAGTTCCGATTCCGTCGATGACTCGGTGTAATCCACAAAAAGACGACGAAATGTAGCCAATACGACATCTGCAGACTCAGTCTGAACACTGTACAAGAAGAAGTCGTATAGGACGTGTTGGGCATTCTGGATGTCTGTGCGAGCCATACTTAATCAGGAACTAGATGCTGTCAGCTTAATCTACCTAAAAGAATTATCGATTTTCGGATACGATGGCACCCGTGCCCGCACGGAAGCCGTACCTGAGCGGTCAGCCAAAGGGGGTAGCAAATCGCTGTTGGGGTCGCCAAAGTGCCCGTGTGAGGAGCCCATAGCGGATCCGTAAAAGCACTGACAAGCCCTGGAAAATGTTGGTGTAATTTTAAAAAAATATTAAGAATTCCGTCTGTCCCACGGAGATCTTTATTCTAAGCTCAAATTTGTAAATATCGCCTGTTTGCCTTGGGTGAATATCGATTTGGGGGCAGCTACCCAAAGCTGCCCCTAGAAAATTAACCATAATTCAGGGGTGCGACCCCCTGTTCAAATGTTCAAATAAAGCAATGAAATGGTCCTAGGTGGCTCAAACAGCATCCTGCTGTAACAAATGCTATACGGCACTGGCTGTCTGTAGCTCCGCTTTGAGTTGAAAGATGTGCTCAATCACACCAGCAACTGACTTGTCTGGGGTGGAGGCTCCGGAGGTGATGCCAACCACGATTTTGCCTGTCGGTAGCCAGTTTTTGGAGATGGTCGTGCTCCCATGGAGGGGCTGATGCTCAATTTGATTGCCGGGACCCAAACGCTGCGGTCCATCAATGTGGTAAGACGGGATGTCCCGTTCAATGGCAATTTCTTGAAGATGGGTGGTGTTGGATGAATTAAAGCCACCGATGACCACCATCAGATCCATCTCCATGTCCACCAGTTCAAACATGGCATCTTGCCGTTCCTGGGTTGCATCACAGATGGTATTAAAACTAGAAAAATGTTCGCTCAGGACCTGGGGACCATACTTCTTGAGCATGGTGTGCTCCAGTAGCTTACCGATTTGTTCGGTTTCCCCCTTGAGCATCGTGGTCTGATTGGCAATACCCACCGCATTTAAATCTCGCTCAGGATCAAAGCCATCGGAGTAAGCGTTGGCAAACTTAGTCAGAAATGCATCACGGTCACCACCGTTGAGAATATAGTCAGCTACATACTGGGCTTCGTCTAGGTTGAGCACTACCAGGTATGTATCGGCAAAGGACTTAGTAGCTACGGTTTCTTCGTGTTTGTATTTGCCGTGAATAATGGAGGTAAAGGCCTGTTTCTTGTGCTTTTCTACGGTTGTCCACACCTTAGATACCCAGGGGCAGGTGGTGTCGACGATGGTGCAGTTCCGTTCGCTCAGCAGCTTCATCTCTTCAACGCTAGCGCCAAAGGCGGGCAAAATCACCACATCTCCCTGGCCGACCCCTGCAAAGTCTTTTTGACCGTCAATGACCTGAACAAATTGCACGTTCATTTCCTGGAGGCGATGGTTAACGCCAGGATTGTGAATGATTTCGTTGGTGATCCAAATCCGCTGGGTTGGGAAATGCTGGCGGGCTTCATAGGCCATGGCGATGGCACGCTCCACACCCCAGCAAAAGCCAAAGTCTTTAGCGAGTTTGATGGTGACATCGCCTTGGGTATAGGTATAGCCCCGGTCGCGAATAGTTTGAATGAGAGCGCTTTGGTACTCGTCATCCATTTGATCGGCGATCTGCTCTTTTTCGCCAAAGCCCTGATTGCGGTAGTAATTATCAGATTTGTTGAGACTGCGGCGAAAAGCTCTAGTATCCATAGTTGTAGAGGGCGGTATGGGAAAGCGTCTACCCCTAGTCTACAGAATAGGGTGAGGGTTCTTAGGGCAACTCTAGCTGACTATAAAGTGAGATCGCAGCTCGCCATACCAGATAGCCCTGACGATTGAGATGCAGGCCATCGGTGGTCAAATCCGGTCTCAGGTTCCCTTCCCCGTCCGAAAAAATTGGATACAGCTCCAGGTAGTGGGCATCGTAGTCCTCGGCGATGGTCTGTAGCGATTGATTCATTCGCCGGATCCGCTCGTTTGGCAGATCAAGCAGCAGGTTACGACTTTCCCAGGTAGCCATTTCGGCACCGTGGGGCAAGATTGACTGGACCACGACCTCGGTATTGGGGTGGTAAGTAACCAGATAGTCCATAATCTCGCGATAGTTAGCGAGCAGCTGCCGATCGCTTTGGCCCCAAATCAGATCGTTAATGCCGATCATTAAAAAGATGGTGTCAACATCGGCCACATCAAGCAAATGTAGCCGTGTTAGCAGGCTTTGGGTCTTTTCCCCCGAGATGCCCTGATTCATCCATACCCGCTGACCGGGCAGCAGTTCCGCCGGAAACCACAAACTCAAAGAATCACCCAGCAAAATAGTCAGGTGATCCGGATTCTTGGCGGCCATGGTCGCCAGCTCTTGGCCCAGGAGAGTCACCCACTGCTGATAATCGAGTCGTTGCCGGTTGCCTAGGGGCTCAACCCCTCCATCCACAGGCGGACGGTTAGCATAGGCGGCACTCGCCTGGGGCAGAACAGTGGGCTCTCCCCCATCTGATTTTTCTTGCCACACCACTAACAGGGCAATAAACAGGACCCCATTCATCATTAGCGATAGGATTGCCCAAGCAGGAATTGTGAATAAAGTTTTCAGAAACCGGTTAGCCACAGTATCCGAGACGGTGTACAAGTCGATGGACAGATTTTAATCGGATCTGCTTTGGATGGATAGTCTTTGCTGAGAGTTTTTAATCTATCGAGCATCTTTATCCTAGCCACGGGTACCTAAGCTTGGGGGGAGGGCGATGAGCACTGTACCTCATAGAGCACCATCAGGTGACCGTCAAAATCGCAGCAGGCTTGTTCTGTAAAGGTCAGGTTGGGTGGTGTAGTAAATGAGCTGGCTGGAATGGGTGAAAGACCTAATGCTTGCAACTGCCGCAGGACGGGGGCGAGGGCCGGTACTCGAATAACGGTCGCGCCACGGTGGGGCGTAGACGGTGGCGGTAAAGCACTTCCTTTAACCTCCGTTAGCGCCAGGGCTCGCGGCTCTAGTCCCGTGCTGAGGGCCGCAAATCTCAGCTGAGCCTCTGGGGGGAGCTGAAAGACCGGATACAAATAGGAACCAGGATCGGCCTTGCCCACATAGTCCAGGTGGAACCCCAAGCAGTCACGATACAGAGTTAATGAACGCTCTAAATCAGCCACCAGCAGACAGGGACGTTTTAGATGCAGCGATGATTGATCACGGGGACTATCCATTAGGGCGCTTCGAGGTCCTGCCGCTAGCCTATCACCCCATAGTTTTCCCGTGACCGAGTAGGTCAGGCTTAGACATTAAATCTAAACAGCATGACGTCACCTTCTTGAACGGTATAGTCCTTACCTTCACTACGGAGCAAACCTTTTTCTTTGGCCGCGTTCATGGAGCCGTGTTCGATTAGATCTGGGTAGGCGATGGTTTCTGCTCGAATAAAACCGCGCTCAAAGTCGGTGTGGATAACGCCTGCCGCCTGGGGGGCCGACATGCCAGCAATAATCGTCCAAGCACGAGTTTCCTTCGGGCCGGTTGTAAAGTACGTGCGTAGACCTAACAAGTTATATGTGGCACGAATCAAAGACTTAAGACCGCCTTCCTCCACGCCGAGGGCGTCTAAAAAGTCGATTCTCTCCTCCGCTGGAAGCTCCAGGAGTTCGGCTTCTACCTGAGCAGAAATAATGACGACCTGAGCGTTTTCGCTCGCGGCCAGGTTTTTTACCTGCTCCACCCAGGCATTCCCCTCGGCCAGTTCGTCTTCGGCTACGTTAGCTGCGTAGATAATTGGTTTACGGGTCAAAAAACCCAATGACTTGATCAAGAGCTCTTCGTCTTCGGCCAGTTGCACGGTGCGGGCAGCCTGACCATCGGCCAGCAGAGGTTGAAGTTTTTCTAGGACAGCGAGTTCTGCCTGGGCATCTGGATCGCGACGGGCTTGTTTACGAACGCGCTCTAGCCGACGTTCAATCTGTTCTAGATCGGCCAGGGCCAGCTCCAGGTTGATGATTTCTGCATCTCGTAGGGGATCGATCGAGCCATCGACATGGATGATGTCATCGTTTTCAAAGCAGCGCACCACATGGACAATGGCATCTACCTCGCGGATATTGGCTAAAAATTGGTTTCCCAGCCCTTCACCTTTGCTGGCCCCCTTGACGAGTCCGGCGATGTCGACAAACTCCATGCGGGCAGGAACGGTGCTATCGGATTTGGAAATGTCAGTGAGAATGTCGAGGCGAGGGTCGGGCACAGCCACCACGCCAACGTTGGGCTCAATGGTGCAGAAGGGAAAGTTGGCCGCTTGGGCTTTAGCATTTTCGACCAGCGCATTGAACAGGGTTGATTTGCCTACATTGGGGAGCCCGACGATTCCAGCTCTGAGCATGGTCTTTAGTTTTTATGAACAAATTTCCATAGTCCAGCATAGGCCAAAGCGATAACCTTGCGACTTGGGGAAAGCCGTAATTCAGTCCTGGGCGTGGGGATTTATTCTGCGCTGGGCTGATCCAATCACGGAACTAAGCTATAAAATGCCAGAAATTGCCTCAGAACTAGGATACGTCAATGCGTTATACGTTTAGGCATCAGGGAAATATGGGTTTTCTGCGAATACGACCGTTTGTAGCGTTATCGGTATGTTTGGTTTTGGGAGCAGCCAGCTGCTCCCGGTTTGGTGAGCGCACTAAAGATGTCATCGATGCTATTTCGATTCAAAACCTGTCCAATGGTCGCAAGCTGTTGGAGAACGAAGACCGGGGTGTCCAATTAACTGTCGGCGACGGGTGGAACAATGTCCAAGACCTGCGCCCCGATGCGGACCTCTATGTTGCCCATGAAGACAGGGAAATGTACGTCCTGGTATTGGCAGATGCCAGACGCTCTGAGGTCGGTAATTTTGATTTGGCAGATAATTCAGCCACCTATCGACGCATTCTGGCGGGGGAGTTGAGCCAGGTGCAACCCCAGGCCGCGACGGGGGTGACATCGGTCAATGGCCTGGATGCGGTGCAGTACGAGGTCCGTGGGCGTGTGGATAATGTGCCTATCGTCTATTTGCATACAACGGTTGAAGGGGATGTTAATTACTACCAGGTGGTTGCTTGGACGACCGCCGAAGATTACAGTGCGGCTAGACCAGAGTTGCAGGCTGTGATCGAGAGCTTTCGAGGTATATAGCGGTTGGGTTTCCTCGGACGGCTGTGGGAGAGCGTACCCGTTCTGTGGCGTAATAGTAGTTATTCGATCTTGTGAGCCACAGTTTCATGGGCAGTTTTGAGATTAAACC
Organism: Cyanobacteria bacterium P01_H01_bin.26; assembly: GCA_038748225.1. Taxonomy (GTDB): domain Bacteria; phylum Cyanobacteriota; class Cyanobacteriia; order Phormidesmidales; family Phormidesmidaceae; genus Leptothoe. The sequence continues at coordinate 43,090 of JBCDJC010000005.1, forward strand.
GTTGACGTTGCCAGGAATCCGGTGGGTATGTCGCTGGCTGGTGGTTGGAGCTGCGATCGCAGCCCTACTTTTCCCCCTGGTTTGTTTTCCCCAATCGGCCTGGGCCAGTCTTACTGACGACCGCTACGACGGTAATATTTTTGCCCTCTATGCCGGTAATGGAGCGATTGTGCCCCCCAGGGTCAATTTGGCCCAGTCCCTAAAGCAGGAAAAGGTCACCCTGCTCGTTTTTTATGTGGATGACAGCCGCGACTGCAAGGAATACTCGTTTGTGGTCTCCCAGCTGCAGGCTCCCTATGGCAGAGCCGCTAACTTTGTGCCGGTGATGGCGGATGCTATTCCTGTGAAAGATTCCTATGGGCCCAACGAGCCAGGGTATTACTTTACGGGCGCTGTTCCCCAAACCTTGCTGTTTGATGCCAGTGGAAACGTGCGTTTGAACCACACCGGAGCCATGGGCTACGAAGCCGTAGACGACGCCTTTCGCGAGGTGTTTGATCTGCTGCCCCGCGAGGAGTCTGAGGAGCTACGTCGGCGTCCAGTGAATGAATTAAATGTGGAATTAGTACCTGCTGAATAGCGGAGCCTGAGGTGCCCAGTGCTCCGGTGCTGACGGTGTGTGCGTCCCTGGTGGAGAAACCCACCAACCAGGCGGCCCTCTGTCGCACCTGTGAAGTGTTGGGGGTGAATCGTCTTGTGCTGCCTGCCCCTAACGATTCCTGGGAGTTTCGCAAAATTGCAGTCTCGGCCCAGCGGTGGCAGCGGTTGGATTATTGTGCCCCCCAGCAGCTGCTATCGTGGCTAGCTCAGCAGCAGGGCTACACCCCCATTGCCCTAACGGTTAGCGAACGGGCTCAGCCCCTAGGAGAGCATACGTTTGCCCCTAAAACGTTACTGGTATTGGGCCGTGAACTTACGGGCATTCCCGCTGATGTCGAAGCCCGGTGCGACAGCTCCCTGAGGATTCCCCAGTACGGCCAGGTGGATTCTCTGAATGTGCAAACAGCGGCTGCGATCGCAATCTACGAATACAATCGTCAGTGGCGTTGATCATGCCCAAGCTAGCCCAAAACCCAAGATGCGGCTTTTGGAATAATGCTGATCAATCCAACGGGATATCTGCTGTTTCCGACGCTTCTTCCACTGTATTTTCTAGATCGACCGGCTCATTACTCAGCTCGATCCTGGCGTCCGTCGCTTCTATTACCGGGCTGTCGGCCTCTAGGGGGGTGGACCGTGCCCGCCGAATTGGTAAATTGGCAATCAGTGCCGTCATCCGCTGATCCGACTCCAGGGAAAATTCCAGCCCGTCGAGATCGAGTTCCACATAGCGCGATACAACCTCTAAGATCTCTTTGCGCAGCTTTTCCAAGTTTTGCGGTGAAATGTCAGAACGGTCGTGGGCCAAGACAAACCGCAGGCGCTGTTTAGCCGTATTCCGGCTAACCGGCTCACGGGAGCCAAAGAGTCTCTCAAAAAAGTCGCTAATCATGATCGTTGTCCGGTAAGGCGGAAAGCAAAAGCAACGGCCGCAGTCCGGCGGCCGTGGTAAACCTAGTCAAATAGCCGCCGCAGCTTTGTCAAAAAGCTGTCTTTTGGCACGCTTAGATCCATCAGCGGTACTTTTTCCCCCTGCAGTCGGCGGGCGATATTGGAGACGGCTGTACCCGCTTGGGAGAGCTCTTTATCTAAGATCAGGGGCTCTCCATTGTTGGTGGAGACCACCACCTGTTCATCATCGGGAATCACCCCCAGCAGCGGCACCGCTAAAATATCCTGGACATCCTTGACCGACATCATCTGTTGGGCCTCTACCATGGCCGGTTTGAGTCGGTTGATAATCAGCCGCATGGCTTTGACATCATTGGCTTCAAGTAGGCCAATCACCCGGTCAGCATCGCGAACGGCGGAAATCTCTGGTGTGGTGACAATAATGGCTTCACGGGCGGCGGCAATGGCGTTGCGAAAGCCCATCTCGATGCCAGCAGGGCTGTCGATCAGCACAAAGTTATAGGCTTTGGTCAAGGCCCGCACCAGCTTTTTCATCTGCTCTGGGGTAATGGATTCTTTGGACCGGTTTTGGGCCGCAGGTAGCAGCGCCAAATTGGGCTGGCGCTTATCTTTGACCAGCGCCTGATCGAGCCGGCATTCCCCCGCCAGTACGTCTAGGGCCGTGTAAACAATCCGATTTTCCAACCCCAACAGCAGGTCTAAGTTGCGTAATCCAAAGTCAGCATCAATGACCACTACTCGTTTGCCCGATTTGGCCAGGGCCATCCCCAGGTTGGCTGTACAGGTGGTTTTACCAACGCCTCCCTTACCGGAGGTAATGACAATAATACGATTCATAGCCATGGATTAAATGGGCGATTGATGACGGTGCTCGCAGGGCCGCCCCCGGCGCAGGTAGGGCAATAATCTCACGTTGTGGCAAATTTTTAAGGGAATTTCCCTCTGAAAATTTCAAAGATAAGGATTTGGGCCGTTTAAACTTGCTAGGACTGTCCTTTTTTCAAGGGGTGTTGAGGTGAATCTGGGCAAATTCAGATGCGATCGCAATGCGAATACTGTCTTTGTTGACATAGGCCACCTCCGGTTGATACTGGGTTGGCGGTTTTTCAGGTGCCCGAGCAACGTGGCCAGCAATGCGCAGCTGGGTGGGTTGCATATGCAGTGCCATAATCCGACAGGCGGTATTCCCCTGAGAACCCGCATGGGCCAATCCTCGCAGACGACCCCACACAAAAATATCCCCTGCGGCTATCAGCGCTCCTCCTGGATTGACATCCCCTAGCACCACAATCGAGCCAGGATGGCAAATCTCGGTGCCAGAGCGTACGGTCACTTGCACGTAGAGGGGCGCGTCCATGGCCTTCCCCTGATTTTGGGAGTCATTCAGGGGCTCTAGCTGGGTTTGTTGTTCTACCGAGTAGCCTGCTGTCACCGCCGCTACCGCCGTTTGTCGCCGCTGGGTATAAATTCGTTTCATACGTAGCTGCGCTGTCTGGAGTAGCTCGTCGATTTCCTGGAGCTGGCGGCTGTCTAGAAGCCGGTCCCGCGCAATCAAATGTACGATCGTATTGGGTTGAATAAAGCGGTTGCCAGAATTTAGACGAAGAGCAAGCTGCTGACAGAGCTCTTCCCACACCATGGGGGTCAGGCTGTTTTCGGGGGCAGCGGGTAGCAGCAGCAGCAGCCGTCCGCGTTCACTTTTAAACTGCACCTGCTGTTTGGTATCGCTCTCCTGTTTTTCTATCTCCAAATCGAGGGAAGAGACATCCACCAGGGGCACCGCGTCGCCGGTATCCTCCGCCTCAAAGGCGTAGGGGCTGCTCGCTTCGGTGGAGGCCAATCGGGCAGACCGTTCATCCTGGGTATGATTGCCATGGGACTGTTTCCCAGAGTCTGCCCGACTTTCAGGGCTTGAACTATCTGGATTTTGTTGAGCGTCGGTCACCTTGGGAGCCGTTATGTTGCTGTCTGCGCCGTTATCCATATCTAAAAAATTTTCTGAGAATACCTCTGGATCGCCTTTCACTTACAAATCATCGACCTGCCGGTCACCGAAGAGCATAAACCACTATAGAACCGGACATCCTTATCTAATTAGGACCGGCTTTGATTCTTATCAGGTTTTTTTGACATGGCAGCTATCTCGCTGCATCAGGTCTTCTAAACCAGGATAGTGACGCCTACCAAGCCCTTTTCCCATCGCTCCCCATGCCCTGGACGCCGATCCACGCACGGATTCATACCCAGTTAAAAGTAACCCGTTTGCTCCCCAACGATGCGTCAATTTTAATGGCGGTATCTGGGGGACAGGACTCATTATGCATGGCCAGGCTGCTGTTGGATCTACAGCCGAAGTGGGGCTGGCGTCTTGCAGTGGTGCATTGCGATCACCGCTGGCGAGCTGATGCGGCTGAGAATGCAACCCACGTGGCCCAGCTGGCCCAGCAGTGGCAGGTTCCCTGCTGGATTGAGACAGCCCAGACTCCACCCCCATCGGAGGCGGCGGCCCGGGGCTGGCGCTACGGTGTGTTTGCAACGGTGGCTTGCACCCACGGATATGACCACGTGGCCACTGGCCATACGGCGAGCGATCGCGCCGAGACAGTGCTACATAACCTGGTCCGGGGAAGCGGAGCTAACGGTATGCAGGCGCTCAGCAGGCAGCGGCCCCTAGATACCGAACATCCAGATATTCGGGTGACTCGACCGCTGCTCCAGCTGACTCGCCAGGAAACTGGCAGGTTTTGCCATGACCTGGCGCTTCCAGTGTGGCTAGATAGCTCCAATAACGACTTGAGCTATCGGCGCAATCGCATTCGTCAGGAGCTGATGCCCTATTTGCGATCGCACTTCAACCCCAAAGTGGAATCCACACTGGCCCAAACCGCCGACATCTTGACCGCTGAGGTGGCCTACTTAGAAACCCAGACTGAGGAGCTCTATAGCCAGACAGTGGAGCGGCTGGACAGAGGCTGGCGGATTTTGCTGGCACGTTTTCAGACAACGCCTTTGGCTCTGCAGCGTCGCATCGCCCGGCGGCTGTTACAAACCGCCCTGCCCCAGCAGCCTACCTTTGACCACATTGAAAAACTTGTGGCCCTAGCCCATGCCCCCAACCGTACCCGGACCGATCCGTTCCCAGGTGGACTGATCGCTTGGGTAGAGCGTGACTCAATTGAATTGCGATCGCAAAAGAGGCCTGTTGACAGCCAGGGCAGATAAATTCGCCCTAAGCTATAAAGGGGAATTTAATTTTATGTACTATGCGCTGGTTACTCGCTGCTGTCTTTGGACTCTGGCTGGGGTTTATGCCCTTATCGCCATTACTGCCCGCCCTAGCAGACACGCCACCCTTGACCCAGGCCGATATTGGCGGTCTACGCAAGCAGGCATTTGAGCTTACCAGCAAGGGTAAGTTTGATTTGGCTGAGGTGGTGTGGACCCGTCTGCTAGAGGCATTACCCCAAGAACCTGCCCTGTGGAGTAACCGGGGCAATGTACGAGTGAGTCAAAATAAGATTAAAGCCGCCATTGGCGATTACGATCAAGCGATTGCCCTAGCTCCGCTCCAGCCTGATTCCTACCTTAATCGCGGCGCGGCCTACGAAGCGGTAGGCGACTGGCAGGCCGCCATTGATGACTATAACCACGTGCTAAAGCTGTCACCCGACGATCCGGCTGCATACAATAATCGGGGCAACGCCAAGGGCGGGCAGGGTGACTGGGCAGCTGCCCTCAGGGACTACGAAACGTCCATCACCCTCCAGCCCAGCTTTTCATTGGGATATGCCAACTATGGAATCGCGCTGTTTGAAACTGGAGACCATGCCAGGTCGCTACAGATCCTCAAAAGCTTAGCTCGCAAATATCCTAACTATGCGGACGTACGGGCTGCCCTGACGGCTGTCCTGTGGGAAACAGGTCATCGCGGAGAAGCCGAAAGCCAGTGGGCCGCCGCTCGTGGCTTGGATCGGCGCTATGCCAATATTGATTGGGTAGAGAATGTGAGACGCTGGCCTCCATCGCTGGTGACGGGTCTTGAACATTTTCTAAACCTCTGAGGGGACCAGTGCTTTATGCAACAGAAAGTATCGATTAATACAATTTAGCTATTGTTAATAATTTGTTATCAATTGTGTATTTCTGGCCAACTCCTACTTTATTTTTGCTAGGAATGTTCGTATTAGTGGTGCTGTTTTTTGAATTTTCCAGCTTTAAGCTCGATTATCAGTTTTTTCCATGGTGGGAGCCAACATAGCAGTCGTTTGCTCTTCGTAACATCCCTTTGGGACTAAACCCCATGGGGATCGCTATTGTTTCGAGTGGCCAGTGCGGAAAATAGCGGTATCTGTTTGTAGCAGTTACTTAATTGTTCGATCAAAATCTTTGTGTGCATCCCAGGGAAACGGGGGACCCATAGCTATCAGCTAGAGTCATGGGCTAAGCCTTTCCTGCTCTGTTGATTCAGTACCTGCTGTTGGGCTTTGCTGCGTCGGCCATACACATTTTGTCTAATCAAAGATACATCTCTAAATATATTTTTAGATCGCCTCTGGAATGATTAGATCGTATGTAAGTAAGGGTGTTGATCGACTTTTTATTTAGTAACTCGTTCTGTCTGTCAGGTGCCAATCGCCGTTGGTTGCATATCAGGGGCAGCGGCTCTGTCAAGCGTTATCACTGAGCTGCTTACACTTTTTTATACCTGGGCATTCTATGGATCATGCCTCCTTCGATCATAAATCGACCCAGCCACAGGCATTGTTCCCCTTGCTAAAGTTTCCTATGTTTAGCGAGCGAGGCGCACCTCAGTGTTGGCATGTATTTACCACTGAGTCTAGTCAACCCCTCGAATCTCTTCCCAGGATGGACCGTGCCCCTAGTGCTGAAAGTGTTCTGGATACTACCCAACAGCTTCGGCAGCAGCTACATAAGCAAATTTATTTGCGAGAAACGATTCAACGAATCCGCCGGGTTTTTGATGCCGAAGCTGTCTGTCGCTCTACTGTGCAGGGACTCATGGACTTTTTTCAAGCCGATTGGGTCCTTGTGCTTGAGCATGGCCCATGTCACTGGCAGCCGATTGCCCAATCCTTCCACCCGCTCACGTCTGATAATTCTGCTGCTTTAAATACGTACCTGGAGCTGGAGACGGTGGCTGTGCAGCTAGGGCGATCATCCCCCATTGCCGTCGATGAGCAATCTTTGCAGCAAATCCCGGTTTACAAATATTGGCTACGCCAGTTCCCGGGGGCCTGGCTCTTGGTCCCCATCCATCTAATTCACTCGCACCAGCCGCCACAAGCTAGCGATGGTCCCTGGGGGCTGGTGGCCGTCGGTCGTAAAGACAAAACCAGTACCTGGAGTGTGGAGCAGCAGGAGCAGGCCAAAATACTCGTAGATGAAGTTGCGATCGCCCTAGGTCAGAGTTTGCTGTACGAGAATCTCAAGAAAGATAACCGAGATTTAAAGGCGCTAGCCCTGACTGATAGCCTAACAGGGCTGGCCAATCGACGGCAGTTTGACAATTATTTTCAGGCTGAATGGCAGCGTCTTGCTCGTGAGCAGCAGCCCCTGACGCTAATTTTGTGCGATATCGATTACTTTAAGCGCTACAACGATTACTATGGACACCAAACAGGAGATGTCTGTTTGGCTGAGGTGAGTAATGCGCTGCGACGCTGTATTCGTCGACCTGCAGATTTAGTGGCCCGCTACGGCGGCGAAGAATTTGCGGTAATCCTGCCCAATACGGACACCGAAGGGGGATACAATGTTGCTCTGGCGATTCAGCAGCAGTTAGAAAAAGCAGCCATTCCCCATGCCACATCTACGGTGACGGGCCAGGTTACCCTGACCATGGGAATTGCAACGGTTGTTCCTGAACATCAGCTGGTCTCGCAAAATCTTTTGCGAGCGGCTGATTTGGCGCTTTACCATGCCAAGCAGCAGGGACGCGATCGCGTCTATGTCCACGCCCATTACTGTGTACCTAATGCCGATCGTTCCAAAGCTAGGAATTTGCAACCTGGCACATCTGCCCCAAGTGTACCGATGACCGACGACTAGCTGTAAACGCCAGCTATTGGTAGTTGACGATCCGAGCAAAATTCTCGGGTTCTAGGCTAGCTCCCCCGACCAGCACCCCATCAATTTCAGGCTGGGCCATCACCTCATCGATATTGCCGGGCTTGACCGAACCACCGTACTGAACCGGCACGTCCTTGTTGGCCAGCTGGGAGCGGATCAGCCAGCACACCCGGTTGGCTTCATCGGTGGCGCATGTGTCGCCAGTCCCAATTGCCCAGACCGGTTCGTAGGCAATAATTAGGTTGCTTTGATCAACATTAGTCAGAGCCTTTTTCACCTGGCTGACGATTAAGGTTTCCGTTTCATCGGCGTCTCGCTGCTGTTTTGATTCGCCAACGCAGAGAATTGGAGTGAGCCCAGCGGCCTGAGCTGCCTGCAGCCGTAGATTGACGGTTTCATCTGTTTCACCAAAATACTGCCGCCGCTCGCTGTGGCCGATCACCACATACCGCACCCCAATTTCGGTCAGCATTTCCCCAGCGATTTCCCCGGTGTAGGCCCCGGACGTTTCCCAGTGCACGTTCTGAGCGCCTACCATTACCCGTGACCCATGGAGCGTCTTAGAAAGGGCCATCAGGGTTGTAAAGGGAGCACATAGAATCACTTCGCGATGCCTGGGTGTGGCCTCTAGCTGGGGCAAAAAACCATTTAAAAACTCCAGGCTGTCTGCCTGGGTTTTATGCATCTTCCAATTACCAGCAATAACAATTCTTCGCACAGATTTTTAATTTTGTTCTCGGTATTGCATCCAGCATCCTACCGAGAAACCTCAGTGCAATGCAAATGAGGCTAGTAGCTTGACAAAGAGCCAGCGTAGGAATTTTATGCAAAACTCCTACGCTATGACCTGTCTATTCAGCCGCTACACCAGCTGCTTCCCGTGCCTTAGCCGCTTCATCTGGATGAATATTAAGTCGTGTGAGATTCACACGACCGCGACCATCGATTTCACGAATCTTGACTAGCACTTCCTCGCCAAGGGTCACCTCATCTTCAACTTTGTTGACCCGATAATCAGCCAGCTGTGAGATGTGTATCATGCCCTCTTTTCCAGGACGATACTCCACAAAGGCGCCGATGGGGATAATGCGCGTTACCTTGCCCACATAGACATCCCCTGCCGACGGCTTGAAAGTGATGCCTTCAATGATGGCTTGAGCCCGCTCAGCGGCTGCCCCATCCACTGAGGAAACGGTGATCGTGCCGTCATCTGCGATGTCCACTTTGGCACCAGTCTCCTCGGTAATGCTTTTGATTTGCTTACCGCCAGGACCGATAACCATACCGATCATCTCCGGGTTGATTTTGAAGCTCAGTAGCCTGGGCGCATAGGGTGAGAGCTCTGTGCGAGGCGAGTTAATTGCTTCAAGCATCTTAGAAAGGATATGGAGCCTAGCAGGCTTGGCCTGATTGATCGCCTCTGCAATTGTCTCCATCGACAGCCCTGTGATTTTCATATCCATTTGCAGGGCCGTAATGCCGCTATCCGTACCAGCGACCTTAAAATCCATATCCCCGAGGAAGTCTTCGATACCCTGAATATCGGTTAAAATCCGGACGTCATCACCCTCCTTGATCAAACCCATGGCGGCTCCACTGACGGGTTTTGATAGGGGGACGCCAGCGTCCATCAGCGATAGGGTGGAGCCGCATACCGACCCCATGGATGTAGAGCCGTTTGAAGACAGCACTTCAGACACCACCCGAATGACATAGGGAAATTCCTCCATCGGTGGCAATACGGGCAGCAGTGCTCGTTCTGCTAAAGCGCCGTGACCAATTTCCCGTCGCCCTGGGGAACGCATGGGCCTAGTCTCTCCCACTGAGTAAGGGGGAAAGTTGTAATGGTGCAGATAGCGCTTGTCCTCATCCGGGTGTAGATCATCTGTCATCTGGGCGTCCCCTGGAGTCCCCAGGGTAACCACAGACATTACCTGGGTAAGACCCCGGCGAAAGAGACCAGTACCATGGACGCGGTTGGGTAAGACCTTGGTGCGGCAGCTAATGGGTCTGACTTCGTCCAGCTTGCGACCATCAACGCGCACGCTGTCTTCAAGGATTTGGGCGCGCATGAGCTTTTTGGTCAGCGCCTTGTATGCGTTACCAAAGGCTTTACCATTCTCGGCTATGGCTAAGCTGATGGGGTGATCCTCCGCCAGCTCGCTAACCTGCTCGCTAATGTCGGCTTTTAGACCGTCAAGCTTCTCATCCCGTTCCGGTTTAGAGAGTTCGAACTGTTTGAGAATGTCCTTGATGCCGTCGGTAGCCTTCTCGGCTAAAAAGTCGGCTAGGGTGGGATCTGCTTCGGGTGTGGGCAGGGTAACAGGTTCGATACCCAGCTCTGCCATCATGTCTTTCTGGGCTTGGATGAGATCGCGGACCACCTCATAGCCAAAATCAATAGCTTCAATGACATCCTGCTCAGGTAGCTGATTTGCCCCAGCCTCCACCATGATTACACCGTCGGGCGAGCCCGCGACAATCAGGTCTAAATCGCCGTCTTCAATTTCTTTGTAGGTAGGATTAATGATGAAATCGTCACCGATCAGCCCCACCCTTACGGCTGCCATCGGTCCGTAAAATGGGATCCCAGCGAGGAGCGTGGCGATAGAAGCTCCTGTGGCCGCTAAGACGTCGGGTGGAACGTCATGGTCCATGGAGACGGTGGTTGCCACAATTTGGATATCATCTCGCATCCAGGGGGGGAACAGGGGACGCATGGGTCGATCAATGAGGCGACTCACTAGGGTGGCGCGCTCCGGTGGACGACCTTCTCGGCGTAAAAAACCACCAGGGATACGACCAGCTGCGTAGAGTCGCTCTTCGTAATCGACTAGTAGGGGTAGAAAATCGATGCCCGCCCGTGGGCTCGATTGGGTCGCGGTGACCAATACAGCGGTTTCTCCAGATTCAATTAGAACCGAACCGCCTGCCTGGGGTGCTAGAAGGCCCACCTTAAGTCGAATATCCCGTCCATCAAAGGATATTGACTTGTCAATTTCTTGCATGTACAACTACGTCCTTCTTACTTCTTTCACATTTGTTCTCTGGCAATCCTAGCACTGATATAGAACAGTTGTTTCCTTGTCAAAAATAAAGATGACTCCGGCGTTGGAAGGTACTTTTAAATGGAGCTGGATGGGTCATTCTACTGAGTCTTTTGGATGACTAACGCTTGGATTAAAGTGGTCTGTATATGGCTGTCTCAAGCGCTCTATCCTACTAAAATTATGGTCTTCAACAGGACAAAAGTTCTGTGAAAATAATTAGAAATAGTCTGCTTTGCTCGGCTGCTTTGCCAAGCTGAATGTCAGGCTGTTGGCATGATTTCTAATGCGATTCTGATTTTTATTTCTGTGGTTAGAGCCTGACGCCATGCCCATGGCTCTCAGCGATAACGGTGCCTGTGCTGCTAAAACTCGTTTTAGGTTTGTGGGCAGCTTGGGGAAAGATACCTTGATAGGTTATGTGGGTTGGATGGGACTCAGGCGCATATGAATGTTTTGGTGACAGGGGTGGCTGGTTTTATTGGTTACTTTGTGGCGCAGCGACTGCTGGCGGCTGGCGAGGTGGTCTATGGGATCGATAACCTCAATGATTACTACAGTGTGTCTCTTAAAAAAGATCGGCTGGCGCAGCTACTGTCCCAGTCATCCTTTTCCTTTGAGCCCATAGATTTGGCCAGTCGTACGGAGATGGAGACCCTTTTCCAAAAGCACTCTTTTGATCGGGTGATTCATCTAGCGGCTCAAGCGGGGGTGAGGTATTCGCTGACAAATCCCTATGCCTATGCAGATAGCAACTTGGCGGGATTTATTCATGTCTTGGAAGGCTGCCGCCATAGCGGTGTGGGCCACCTGGTATATGCTTCGTCGAGTTCGGTGTACGGAGCCAATCGCCAGGTACCCTTTGCCACAGCCGATAATGTGGATCATCCGGTGTCGCTCTATGCGGCGACCAAAAAAGCAAATGAGCTGATGGCCCATTCCTATAGTCACTTGTATGGTTTGCCGACGACGGGACTACGCTTCTTTACAGTCTATGGTCCTTGGGGCCGACCGGATATGGCCTATTTTAAGTTTGTCGATGCGATCGCAAACGACCGACCTATCCAGGTCTACAACCATGGCAAAATGCAGCGGGACTTTACCTATATAGATGACGTGGTCGAAGGGGTGGTGCGCACTGTCCGATATCTGCCCCGGCCCATTGCAGATAGCACTTTTAATACAGCTGCCCCCTACAAGCTCTATAACATTGGCAACCATAGCCCGGTGGAGCTGATGCGTTTTATCGAGATTATCGAGCAGGCCCTGGGCAAGACCGCCGTCAAGGAAATGATGCCCATGCAGCCTGGGGATGTGACGGCTACCTATGCCGATGTGGCCGATCTCACCGCTGATGTTGGATTTGCCCCAAGTACTCCCCTAGAAGTAGGCATTGAGAAGTTTGTTGCCTGGTACAAAGACTATTACGGTCTTGCCTTTTAAGAAACCCGTTTTTTGAGCAGTTGATTAGGCCGTGTTGGTTGTCCCATAAAAAACGTGCTTCTTAAAGGCTATGCGCTGGGTCGCCGTATGGTCCGATAGCCAAGCACACTAGCAATGGTTAAGACCAGCAGGTAGGGGCTATACGCTAGCAGCCATAGGCCAATCTGCATCAAATTGACCGTTAGCTCGCCTACTGACCGGATGGCATCGCGCCAGGTGGCACCGATGGTTTCACCCAAGGGGCGACCGTCGGGCTGGGCGGCTACGGCCGCCGCCAGGGTCAAATCTACCGTGGAATAACGCACCTGGGTCTGCAAATTCTGCACGCGAGCATCAATTTGCTCGATCCGCTCGCGCACGCTGCTAAGCTCCCTCGAAACCTCTAGCACATGGGAAATTTCCCCAGAGCGTTCCATAATTTTGAGCAACGACTCCTCGGACTTGCGCAGGTTGCGTAACCGGGCCTGGGCATCGACGATTTGAGTAGAGACATCTTCAGCCCTCAGTCCCTGCTGCTGGACGCTACCCAGTTCACTCAGTGCTGCCAACAGCGGGTTCAAATTTGTCTGGGGGACTCGGATTCGCATTGAGGCCGTCCGCTGGATCGCCTCGATTTGATTGTCCTGAAGGTCTAAAATATCGCCCTGCTGGGCACGAATAAGCTGTGAGGCATGCTTGAGGCTGTCATCTATTGAGTCAACAATCAGGCTGAGCTGAGCCCGTTTGATCAGCTGGGGCTGCTCGGAGGTGACAGCCGTATCCGTGGGGGGCTCCGTTGGGCTGTCTGCCTCTGCTGTGGTATCTTGACCTGCCAAAATATTTGCAGACTCAGCGACCGCTGTTGAAGCTATCGGAGCTTCGGTCTGGAAGCTGGCATCGTGTCTAAATTGATTAGCAGCGGCACAGCTAGCTAGGCTAGCTGCTGCCACCAGGACTGCTAGGCTCGATCTGCTCGACTGTGCCATAGTTTTACTGCTCGTGTTGGATGCTTGGCTCCAGTGTGGGCGGTCAATGACCATCACTAAGCCGAGTTACAAAATTTGCAACCATCCGCTCTTTAGAAGCCCGGTTTCTACCGTGAATGCAAAAACCCGGCTCCTTTTGAGAAACCGGGCTTCTGAATGCGGATGAAAGGACTTGAACCTTCACGTCACGAAGACACTAGAACCTAAACCTAGCGCGTCTACCAATTCCGCCACATCCGCTTGCGCAATCCATACTATCAGAGAATTCGAACAAGTTATAGCCGGTTCTCTGGAATAGACACCCCTGTCCTAATCAGACCATTATGATGGTGTGTACATGCGGTTAAGCCGCATCACAATAGTGGCTTAGACTACTAAGTGACTACTATATATATGATTAATTGTGTAGGCGGCGGCTATCGTCGCCACAGGCGCAGTGGGAGAAACCTAGCGGATGGGAAAGGTCGTCGGTATTGACCTCGGTACTACCAACTCAGTTGTCTCAGTCATCGAAGGTGGCAAGCCGGTGGTCATTGCCAACATGGAGGGTATGCGCACCACCCCTTCGGTTGTTGCATTTAGCAAAGAGGGTGAGCGCTTAGTGGGACAGATGGCACGGCGTCAGGCAGTGCTTAATCCTCAAAACACGTTTTACAACGTCAAGCGTTATCTGGGTCGTAAATATGCGGAGCTGAGTTCCGATTCGAAGCGAGTTCCCTATACCGTACGCAAAGATGATGCGGGTAATATTAAAATTCGCTGTCCTCGGCTAGATAAGGACTTTGCGCCAGAAGAAGTGTCGGCCATGGTGCTGCGCAAGCTAGCGGAAGAAGCCAGCCGCTACATGGGACAGCCGGTCACTGGCGCAGTGATTACGGTGCCTGCCTATTTTAATGATGCTCAACGCCAGGCTACCCGAGATGCTGGACGTATTGCTGGTCTTGAGGTCAAGCGGATTATTAATGAGCCGACGGCAGCGGCTTTGGCCTATGGCCTAGAGCGTCAGTTTAACCAGACTATTCTGGTGTTTGATCTAGGGGGCGGTACCTTTGATGTATCTATCCTAGATGTACGTAACGGTGTGTTTGAGGTGAAGTCCACCAGCGGTGATACCCAGCTGGGGGGTGTCAACTTTGATAAAAAAATCGTTGACTGGCTGGCGGATGAGTTTTTGGAGATCGAAGGTGTCGATCTGCGACGGGATCGTCAGGCCCTGCAGCGACTGACTGAAGCGGCTGAAAAAGCCAAAGTAGAACTTTCCGGGCTGCCAACGGCCGAAATCAACCTGCCGTTTATCACGGCGACCGCCGATGGGCCTAAACACATTGAGAAAAAGCTGTCGCGATCGCACTTTGAAACCCTGTGCGCGGATCTGATTGGCCGTCTGCGTGCTCCCCTACAGCAGGCCATGAACGACGCTCGTCTGTCGCCATCTCAGATCGATGAGGTGGTGCTGGTGGGGGGCTCTAGTCGGATGCCCATGGTGCAGCAGCTAGTCCGTTCCATGCTCAGCAAGGAGCCCACCCAGAATGTCAATCCCGATGAGGCCGTAGCCGTGGGAGCGGCTATCCAGGCTGGGATTCTCAGCGAAGAGGTCAAGGACATTATGTTGCTGGATGTCACCCCCCTCTCCCTGGGGCTGGAGACCATCGGCGGTGTGATGAAAAAGGTGATTCCCCGCAACACGACGATTCCAGTGCGGCGCTCCGATGTATTTTCCACCTCGGAAAACAATCAAACCGTCGTTGAGGTGCATGTGCTCCAGGGCGAGCGAGAAATGGGTCTGGATAATAAGTCCCTGGGGCGGTTCAAGCTGATGGGGATACCGCCAGCGCCGCGTGGCATTCCCCAGGTCCAGGTGTCGTTTGACATTGACGCCAACGGTATCTTGCAGGTGTCGGCTATGGATAAAACCACCGGTCGCGAACAGAGCATTACGGTGCAAGAAGCGTCAAATCTTTCTGAAGATGACGTCCAGCAGATGCTGCGCGAAGCTGAAGAGTTTGCTGATGTGGATCGGGGCCAGCGGGAGCGAATCGAGAAGCGCAACCGAGCGGAGACGCTAACGTTCCAGGCTGAGCGCTCCATGCGCAGTGTTTCCATTGACTTTGGTTTGCAGTTTGCCCGCGATCGCAAACGCCGCATTGACAACCTCATTCAAGACCTGCGCGATGCCCTCAAGCGTGAGGATGAGCGCATGATCGATATGGTTCAATCCGAGCTGCAGGATGAACTATATGAGCTTAATCGCGAAGCCTACCTATACGACGCTGATAACGACGACGGCAACATCTTTAGCCAAATCGGCGACACCATCAAAAAAGCATTTGACGATGACGACGATTACTATCGTCGTGACTATGACTGGAATGGCCAAAGCCAGTGGGATAGCCCCAGCTGGTCTGCCGGTCGGCGAGACAATCGCAGCGGCTGGGATGATTGGGATGATAGTTGGAACCAGCCAGCGTCCCGTCCAGGGGGGGCCGGTAATCAGGGCTATGACGATCGCCGCTATGATGATCGTCGCTATGACAGCCGCAGTTATGACAATCAGGGCTACGGCAGTCGTAATTCTGAGAACCCTGACTATGGCGCTCAAAGAGACAGCAGAGACAGCTACGGGCGTGAAGCCTATGGTCAGGACTATGGACAGCGCTCCTACGACCGGGACTCCTACAATCCAGACCAATATAACCAGGGCCGCTACGACCGGGAAAACTACGGCCAAAGCAGCTCAGACAGCTATGGAACTCGGCCTCGCGAGCGCTATGGCCGTCCCCAGCCGGATGCTCGTAACGGTCAGGGCGCCTATTACGATGGCTCACCAGGGCGCGATGATGCGCCTCGCAATCGAGGCTGGGAATATGACCGCAACAATCCAGATCTAGGTAA
The DNA here is from genome assembly GCA_038748225.1 of Cyanobacteria bacterium P01_H01_bin.26. Classification (GTDB taxonomy): domain Bacteria; phylum Cyanobacteriota; class Cyanobacteriia; order Phormidesmidales; family Phormidesmidaceae; genus Leptothoe. The sequence goes on from JBCDJC010000005.1 coordinate 59,039, forward strand.
CTCAGCCGCACAGTCCCCTGCCCAGGATAGGGGCGATCGCTGGCAGTCGGACCCACCCGCTAACGACCCCTACGGCAGTCGGCCACCTCGAGACGCTGTGCCGCCGTCGAGCTATCCCCAGTCTCCCTATGGGCAGCGCGGTGCTGCCGATCAAAGCGCCAGTTCTCGTCCGACGTACGATCGAAACAGTTCCAACCAGCCGGCCTCAGGAGCTGGGGTAAGCAGCTGGAACTCTGGTACCACTCCGATTGAAGATGATCCTTGGGCTGACAAACCGAGCGGGCCAACGAATCCACCATCCCAGGGCTATTCTGATCAGCCTCGTCAGGCTCCTGACTACAGCCGAAAGGACTCGCGGCGCTATGACGATGACTGGGGCGATCAGGACGAAAACTGGTAGGCGCTCCAGATTCAACTATGCAAAATTTTCGAGACTACTATGAGATTCTCGGTATTGCTCAGAGTGCCGATTCTCAAATCATCAAGCAGGCGTATCGCCGACTCGCACGCCAATGTCATCCCGATTTAAATCCTGGCGATAAAGAGTCCGAGGAGCGTTTTAAATCCCTCAGTGAAGCCTATGAAATCCTTTCGGATACGGCTCGTAAGGCTCAGTACGACGACTATCGGCGCTATTGGCTTAAGCAAAAGTCTGAAGCTGACTATCGTGACCTGGAGGACTTTGATTGTTTTGTAGATCAGTTACTCAACCGTCAGGAGTCCGCCCAGGCTACCCCTCGACCTGCCCAAAAATCAGCTCACCAGGGCAAACGCCGTGATGCGGAAGCGTCCCTGCAGGTGCCCCTAGAGCGAGCGCTGCAGGGGGGGACGGAACGGGTCAGGCTTGAGGATGGTCGAGCCCTAGACGTTGATATGCCGTCTGGGATGGTGACGGGGCAGCGCATTCGTCTGCGGGGTCAGGGCATTAATGGCGGCGACCTCTATCTCAACATTATCGTGGAGCCCCATCGGTTTCTAAACGTGCAGGGGCGCGATGTTTTTTGTCATTTACCGATTACCCCTAGCGAAGCTGTACTAGGTGGTTCAGTCAACATTCCCTCCCTAGACGGCCCTGTGCAAATGACCATTCCGGCGGGAATTCAGTCTGGTCAAAAGCTACGTCTGGCTGGCAAAGGCTATGGCCGTACGCCGGAAGAGCGAGGTGATCAAATTGTGGAGATTACCGTGACTGTGCCCACCAACGTCAGTGAGGCCGAAAAAGAGCTTTACCTGAAGCTGCAGACCCTAGAATCCCAGGATCTGCGATCGCATCTTTTTTATCGCTGAGTTTTATCGCTGAATCACGATCGTTAGCCCTAGGCCCCAAAGTACCCAGGAGCCTGGCCTGGAGCCCATTTTATGTTGCATCCCACACTGGGTATCTGTTGGGCCGATAGGGTTTGCCCCGCTAAAACCGCATCTAGGGCGGCGCGCAGGTCTTTTCCTGTGAGTGGTTTGCCGTTGCTAGGTCGACTGTCATCAAGCTGGCCCCGATAGGCCAGCTTAAAGGCCGCATCAAATAAGAAAAAATCTGGGGTACAAGCGGCGGTATAGGCTTTCGCCACGGCTTGGGTCGGGTCGTAGCAATAGGGAAAGTTAAATCCCTGGGTGGCTGCCTGCGCCTTCATATGTTCGGGGGAGTCCTGGGGATGGGTTTCAACGCTGTTGGAGCTGATGGCCACAATTCCCAGACCCTGCCCGTCATAGTCCTGCCCGATTTTTGCCAGCTCCGACTCCACATGTTTGACAAACGGGCAGTGAACGCACACGAACATGACCAGCAGCGCTTTACTGCCGGCGAAGGTATCCAAGGTAACGGTGTCGCCAGACACCACATCCTTCAAGGAAAAAGCTGGAGCCTGGGTGCCCAGTGCCAGCATGGTGGACTCAACCATTACCATCAGACGTACCTCCGTAATCCTAATTTCAAACCTATCTTAGCCCCCAAAGGCCATGGCAGACATGACCAGGGCAGATAGCAATAAACCAGGACTTAAAAGCAAAATTAGGGTTAGCAGCTCATGCATTTCCATAGGTATGATTTTTCTCCGGTGTTCCCATCAGGAATTAACTATTTGATAGCTTTTCTAGCTGCTCCCATGATGACTGACGAATCTACCAAGGGTGAGGAATTTTTATCAAAAATATGGATCATACTTGACAGATTGCCGTATGCTTTATCCCTAACCGTACTTCTTTGACGTTTGGCAAATTAGTCCTATGGGGTTCAAACATCGTTTTCATCAAGTCGTGGGAGGTAGCATTTTCGCCCTGACTTTAGCTGTATCACCGGTGCTGGCAGGCGAACTCCGTAACTGGTCCTTTGACACGGCGACAAGTGAGCTGACGTTTTCCTTGTCAGACGATGTGTTTCCTGAATTTTTTCTACTGTCGGAGCCGCCGCGGTTGGTGCTAGATATCCCCGAGACAGACATTGGCACCGTTGAACTGGAGCAGGTTTACGACGGTGCGGTGCAAACTATTCGAGTATCGCAGTACACTCCAGAGCAGGTTAGGGTTGTTATTGAGCTAGCTCCAGAAATCGTGTTAGCACCGGAGCAGGCCGATATTCAGTTTGACGATGCCGATGGCCAACGGCATTGGCGGTTTCGCCCCCTGATTACAGAGAATACGGTAGCTAGCGCCGCCGCAACAGAATCTGTCGGCAGCCCCAGTTCTAACCCCACTTCTAATGTCAGTCTGTCAGCGGCAAATCTAGAAATTCCTGGGCCAGATACATTCTCAACGGCCCTACCCATCGATCCCTACGATGGAGATGCCTCCAGCGATGTGGTCAGTGTGCCACCCCTAGAAGACTCGCTAGCTAGTGTGCCTCCCCTGGGAGACTCGCCTGAAACCGCTCCTCCTGTCGCTGCCACAGAGTCAGCGGTGCTGCCACCGATGGTGGTACCAGAGTTGGAAGAGACCGGTTCAGATGTAGCTGCGATGGCAGCACCGACTGTAGAGCCTGAGGTGAATCAGTCCAGTTTGCCAGCTATCGAGGCCGATGCGCCTGTGTCATCCGAGGGGTCCATAGCTGTCGCTCCAGTCGATTTACCCCCATCGGCAGAAGCAACAGACACTGTGGTGACCGAGGCGGCGACAGAAGAGGATGTTGTGACTGGTGAGACCGCTACGACCACCGCCGCCGTGACGATGTCCGAGCCAGCTGAGGTCGAGCCAGCTGAGGTCGAGGAGGCTGAGGTCGAGCCAGCTGAGACAACGGTAGCAACGCCGACGGATGTCGATGGGATTGCAGTGACCGTGCCCACAGCAGAGATTCCTACCCTGGAGATACCCACGGAGACAGCTCTGGCTCCGGTGGGGCTGGAGCCTCGGACAGTGGCTGAAGAAACGTCGAGCCCGCCCCAGACTATCCAACAGCCTGCTGCTGAGCGAACAATTGTACAGACAGAGATACCTGCCCCCCTGAGCTTTGGTCAACCGTTGCCCAATTTTTCTGACTAGGCTCTGGTCCTGTGGATAACTTCAGGTTGGCTATAGCCCTAAACTGAAATCTTTTTTATCTGGGATGCTCTGATGCCTGGACGGTTTGGGGATGTCTGGGTTGACTGCCGAGCGGCGAGAGGCAATGTGAAATAGATTTGGGTTCCCCGATCTTTACCCTCAGACATAGCCCAAATTTTTCCGTTTTGCGCATCGATAATTTGACGACAAATCGCTAACCCTAAACCGGTTCCACCCACCGAGCGACGAAGGGCACCTTCTTCTTGATAAAAACGCTCAAAAACTGTTTCTAGACGTTCTGGTTCGATGCCACGGCCATTGTCTTTGACAGAGACTTCTACCAAAGAGCGGTCCTTGACGTTTGCCTGAATGGAAATGGTGCCGCTTGGAGGTGTAAATTTGTAGGCGTTATCCAACAGTTTGGTGAGGACTTCCACAATCCATTCGCCATCTCCTCGAATGAGGGGTAATGTGTCGGGTATGGCCACATTGATGGTGGGGGAATTAGCAACGGACCGGCGACTGCTGAGGGCTAGATCGACACATTCGCCCAGGGATAAGGATTCTAAGTTCCATTCAATGCGGCCGCTTTCTAAACGCGACAGGGTGAGAAAATCCTGCACCAGTCGCTGCATGCGTTCAGAGTCTTCCATGGCGGTTTGTAACATAACCTGGCGCATGTCGACGGGCATGTCTGGTTCAGTAAATAGGCTTTCCAGGCAAACTCGAATGGTTGACAGGGGTGTGCGTAATTCATGGCCAGTAATGGCAATCAGATTGCTACGAGTCCGGTCGAGGGCCTCTAACTGCTGATTAAGGGCTTCTAGATTGGCATAGGCTTCGGCTTGGATGACGGCGACGCTGAGCTGAGCCGCTACGGCTTCTACCAGACGAATATCATTGGTATGCCAAGGTTGGGGAGTAGGCTTACACTGGTGCAGCTCGATCATGCCCAGTAAACGTTCTTGGTAAATCAACGGGACCAGTAAACAACCGCTAATGTTCCACTGCTCAAATAGGGGTTGGATACGAGCGATGTTATCGATAGTCTGACTGGACTGCCCCTCACTTGTGTCGTTATGCAGGTAGGTGAGGGATTCTCTCCGGCGGGTTACGGTTTGAAACAATGGGTTTTCTAGCAGCGGCCAAGTTTCGCCTTTGAGGGGAGCGATGTTGGCTTGTCGAAATTCATGGCGGATTTTGATGCTGGCGGCGTTACTGCTACGGTAGAGGATACAGCGACAGGTGGAGATTTCCTGGCCCAGCTCGTGGGTTGCGATCGCAAATACCTCAGTTGGATTTAGCGACTGACGAATAGCAGCGGTAATTGAGTTGATCAGCCGCTCCCTATTTTCTTGAGCGGCCATGGTTTTATAGGCTTTGAGCAGCTTATATTGACTGGCCTGCACATAGGTCACCAGCCGCTGAGCAAATGGAGAAGACTGGGCAACATCGGCGGCACTTACAGTTCCCTGCAATACTTCAGGTGGCAAAAAACGGGCTTGTGCCTGGGCGATCTTATCAGTTAGATCCGGACGATACTCAGCAATGCGCCGGAGCAAAATACCAGCAGCCTGCTCACATACGCGCCGGTCTAAGGTCCAAATACCTTCAAATCGCCGACTCTGCTCTAGGGCGGGTCCACTGTTTAGAGCCGGCGGAGCGGCCTGACGGTGCTCGCGGCAGATCAAACAGGCTGTGTACTGCTGCCCCAAAACCACCAGATGCCATTCATCGATCAGGGCATCGTCCGTCTCAAAGGCAATTGTTTCGTGGGTGGCATCACCAGAGGCATCCACAAACTTAGTGTCAGCCGCCGCCAGCACATACACCTGCGACGTAATCTCAGCTAGGCGCAGATAGCGATGCGCCTCTTGACGATAAAACCGTTCCTGTTGAAAGCTGGCAATCATCAAGGGCCGATCGTCCCCTGCCAATACCTGATCTTCCATCGCGTGGGAGAGGGCCGTCAGCGATGTTTTGAAATACATTTGAGGCCTTAGTGTCGGTAAAACCCCAATCAACTCGTCTAAAACCGAAGCCGAATTGCCCATTCATCCTGCGATGTGATTGCCGGTAGCCCATCTGCCCAATTGTTCCAACCTTATCAGGGTCGATCCAAGCTGCGGCGTAATTGTAACTAAGCTTAGGGGAAAAGACCTATGGCAGAACCAAACCAAAGATGGGCGGCTTCCCATTAGGAAACCGCCCATCTTTAAAGCAAATATTCTCTCAGAGTTCTAGGGAACTTGAAACAATAGCCGTTAGTTAAGCAACACCACCCATATCGCTGGTGTCCTTAAGAAAACCACTGTAGGCTTCCATACCGTGCTCGCCGATATCCAAACCTTTGAGTTCTTCTTCCGCCGATACACGCATGCCAAACGCCGACTTCAGGATTGTCCAGGCCACAGCGCTAAAGACAACCGTAAACAGACCGATGGCAACGATACCAATAATCTGGCTGATCAGCTGACCGATACCACCGCCGTAGAACAGACCCAGCTCAGTATCAAATAAGCCAACTGCCAAGGTGCCCCACATACCGCAGACAAGGTGTACGGAGACGGCACCTACGGGGTCATCAATCTTGATGCTGTCAAAGAAGCCAACGGAGAAGACCACGATGACGCCAGAAACCAGACCAATAATCACAGCGCCAAAGAAACCAGCACCGGCACAGCCAGCGGTAATTCCCACTAGGCCCGCCAGAATGCCGTTGATGATCATGGACAGATCGGGCTTACCATTGAGTACCCAGGCAGTCAATGTGGCAGCAACACCACCGGCCGCAGCGGATAGGTTGGTAGTCACAGCAATATAAGGGACTGCTGAGCTAGCAGCTAGTTCGGAACCGGGGTTGAACCCAAACCAGCCAATCCAAAGAATTAGACAGCCCAGGGTGGCAATACTCATGTTGTGGCCAGGAATGGCATTTATTTGCCCGTCCTGATACTTGCCAATGCGAGGCCCGAGGATAGCGGCACCCACTAGGGCTGCCCAACCACCGACGGAGTGCACAACGGTAGAACCGGCGAAGTCAGAAAAGCCAACGCCGCCTAGCCAGCCGTTACCAGACCAAACCCAGTGGCCGGTGATCGGGTACGAAATCCCCGTTAACAATATGCTGAAGAGAACAAAGTCAGTAAACTTGATTCTTTCTGCGACTGCTCCAGACACAATGGTTGCAGCTGTGCCCGCAAAGGCTGCCTGGAACAGGAAGAATACAGGCGCTGTCAGGTTGCCAGCGTAGGGATCCTCAGCCGTTAAACCAGACAAAAAGAAATTCCCTAAGCCAATGACCGGGTTGGCTTCGTTAAACATGAACCCAAAGCCGATAGCCCAAAAGGATAGGGTGGCAAGGGCAAATACGATCAGATTCTTGGACAGGATGTTAACAGCGTTCTTCTGGCGACAGAAGCCGGTTTCCAACATGCCGAAACCAGCGTTCATGAAAATTACCAGGACGGCTGCAACCAGCACCCAGATGTTGTCTAAGACAAATTGCACATCTTCGGGGGTGAGGGCCTCATCCTGGGCATGAGCTGCTGTACTCCAAGCGGCAACGATGAGCATTGCCAAAGGGATACAAGCTAACCAGGCCCACGAAAAGCTTCTGCCGAAAAAGCGCTTAGCCATTTGATCAAATGGGGGCGCGTAAGTATCCCAGACAGACGATTTACGCCGTTTTGCCTTGCGGCTGAAATTTAAACTAGACATCTCAACAGACGTTCCTACAACACAATCCAATCAACTAAAGCTTACTCTCAAAGGGATAACCCTCGATAGCAAAGCCCTTGGGTGAGGGGACCTTGACAGTTCAAGATACTCAATGACCGGCAATGGGTCTAGGACCGTGATATGACTCTGTTAAACCTTGGGAAAACTCTAAATTAGGATTAGGAGCTGTCAGCGGGGATAGCATAAAAGTCGAATCACGCACGGCTAAATCATAGTCATGCCTTTGCAGGTGCATTGTGCATATTTACTTAGATAGATTCCACCAATTTCAGCTCAGTCATTCTGTATCAGAAAATACACTTAGTCGGTGTGAATGGAATATTAGGTGTTTGAGACCTGATTATTTTTGCTTTTTTGCAAAAATTAATATTCTTTAAGTCCTAAAAACGTTGCCATCAGCTGATTACATCATCTCTTGTTGATGGAAACATTGTCTTTAGATAAGGATGGGGGCCAAGCTCGTCCAGCCGGTCTTGTTTTTGCAGTACGCTCTCTTTGAGGGTCTGGCGATAGGCGTATATCTTCTCTAGAAGCTGATTGTCGGCTGTGGCAAGTATTTGAGCCGCCAGCAATCCGGCATTTTTAGCATTGCCAATGGCGACGGTTGCCACGGGGATACCACCTGGCATTTGCACGATTGAATAAAGTGAGTCAAGACCCTGCAGGCTGCGACTTTTTACAGGCACTCCAAGTACGGGCAGTGGGGTTAGGGCAGCGACCATACCAGGGAGATGGGCGGCTCCACCGGCCCCAGCAATAATGACCTTAAGACCTCGATCAACGGCGGTTTGAGCATAGTCCATCATCCGTTCGGGGGTGCGATGAGCCGACACAATAGCGACCTCATGGGGAATGCCAAAGTCTTCACAAACGATGATGGCTGCTTGCATAGTTGGCAGGTCAGAATCGCTGCCCATGATGATACCGATCAGGGGAGAAGTCATAGGGTTCAACAGTGAAACGGCATCCCTAGCGTCGCCAGGGGAATGCTTTTAGCCTACCGGGTTCCTATGGGATGATTTGTACAAAGTTTGGGTGCAAAGGACCAATGTCAATTTTGCTCAATGGGCGACTGCCCCATTTGTCTGGGCTGTACTGTTTAGAGGTGGTTCATAATCAGCTGAGATCGCTATTACCCATGACAAAAGTGGCGGCCAATGCTGTGCAAGCCATCGACCTAGAAGGAGACTGGGTTTCCCTAGGGGGGGTGGATTTGCAAATTAACGGGGCCTTAGGTCTGGCCTTTTTGGATCTCAGTCATCCCTCAGAGCTGCAAAAGGTTGCTAGTTTTCTGTGGGATCAGGGGATCGATGCGTTTGCCCCGACGTTGGTTACGGCCCACCCTGAGAAAATTCAGCGCAGTTTAGATGTGATTCAGACCTATCGAGAGGCAGGCCGCCGTCCTCACCATGCCACCGTGCTGGGGGCTCACCTGGAGGGACCTTTTCTCAATCCGGCTAAGCGCGGAGCCCATCCTCAAGCGGA
>JBCDJC010000006.1:0-60925 GCA_038748225.1 Cyanobacteria bacterium P01_H01_bin.26
GTGGGTGCCCTCGGTCGCTTTTTAGAAACCCGTGAAACCCTGCAGATAGAAGCGGCCCAAACTGAAATTCCATGGGAACTTATTGATGCCCCCACCCAGCCTGAAACACCCATCTCCCCCAATGCCAAACGCAGCTTGGTTTTGGGCATTGTGGCCAGTTTGCTGGTGAGTGTGGGGGCGGCACTGCTCTTGGAAAAATTAGATACGATTTGTCGGACGGTGGACGACATTAAGACTGTGGTCAAACTGCCGCTGCTGGGGACAATTCCCTATCAAGAGGAGTTTGACAACTCCCAGGAAACGCCCTCAAGGGGTATCGGTAAATGGCTACGACGAGGTTTTAATCAGGGCTCCCTGGCCAGCAACGATTATTACAGCTATGGTGGCTCACAGTTTTTAGAGTCCATGCGGCTGCTGCAGACAAATCTGATGCTGACCGGAGCCGATCGCTCCATCCAGTCGGTGATTTTGAGTTCATCCATGCCTGAGGAGGGTAAGTCGACGGTGGCCCGCCATTTGGCTCAGACCGCCGCCACCATGGGTAAACGGGTTTTGCTAGTGGATGCGGACCTGAGGCGACCGACGGTGCACGAGCGCCTGGGGTTGAGAAATGATAAAGGTCTTAGTGATTTTCTCTCGGGCAATGCCACCGGGGCTGACATCCTGCAAAAGGCAATGCCGTTTTTGGACTTCTATGCGATTACGGCGGGCAGTATTCCCCCCGATCCGGTCAGGCTGGTGTCGTCTAAGCGGATGCGACTGCTGATGAAACGACTGGAAAAAGAGTTTGACCTGATTGTGTATGATGCACCACCGCTGGTGGGTCTGGCCGATGCCACCCTGATTGCCCCCCACACCGATGGTCTGATTCTGGTTTCGCGGGTCAATCGCTGCGATCGCAACGTCCTAGAGCACGCCATGGACAATATTAGCTTTACCAAAATTCCAATTCTAGGTCTGGTGGCCAACGGGGTTGACACCGGCGGTCAGGGCAACAAGTACTACACCTACGGCTACGAAACCAAACCCGAGACCGCACCCCAGCCCCAGCCTCGGCCTCAGCCCAAAGCCCTGGCCGCCGCCACGGCCGCCGCTAGCACCAACGGCGGCACCTCCCACAAAAGCGGTCTGACCATGGCCGACTTTTTGAAGGCAGGGAAATAGAGGCCAGATGGACACCCCCTAAAGCAGCGACAGCTGCTGATAGCCCACCGTCTCAGCCGGTACCAGGTTTGCCAGCGCCACCCCCAACAGCCTCACCCGAGGCCGGGGTTCCAGGTGATGCTCCAACAGCGCCTGGGCTAGGGGTGCCATATCGGCCGCACGCTGTAGCGGCACATCCAGGGTGCGGCTGCGGGTGATTTGGCGATAGTCGGCATACTTTATTTTTAGGGTAAGGGTGTAGCCCATTTTTTTGGCCTTGAGCAGCCGTGCCTCCACCTCATCGACAATGGCGACCAGGGCCGCCGCCATCGCATCTAGGGTTTGTAAGTCTTCTGCAAAGCTCCGTTCGGCCCCAACGGATTTACGGATGCGATTGGGATTTACCGGACGACTGTCCTGGGCATTGGCCACGCGAAAGTAATGGTGCCCCACCTTGCCAAAGTTGGCGACCAGGTCAGTTTCGCTCCAGCGCTGCAGGTCTGCCCCGGTGACAATATCCAGCTGTTTCATTTTGCGGGCGGTCGCCGGACCAATACCGTGGAATTTTTCGATGGGTAGGGTAGCGATAAAGGCCATGGCGTCCCCCGGCAGGATCACATACAGCCCGTCGGGTTTGTTGATATCAGAGGCCATTTTGGCCAAAAACTTGTTGATGGAAACCCCCGCAGAAGCGGTGAGCTGGGTGGTTTGGGTAATCCGCTGTTTGATCATTTTGGCGGTTGCGATCGCAGATCCACCGCCAGTCACATCCAAATAGGCCTCATCCAGCGACAGGGGTTCCACCAGCTCCGTATAGTCACGGAAGATTGCCCGAATCTGCTCCGACACAGCTCGATACACATCAAACCGAGGTCGCGCAAAAATCAAATGGGGACACCGCTGCACCGCCACCCGTGACGGCATGGCCGAATGAATACCATAGCGTCTTGCTTCATAGCTAGCCGCGGCCACCGCCCCACGCTGTTCCGGTCGGCCACCCACCACCACCGGCTGGCCTCGATACTCACTATGATCGCGCTGCTCAATGGACGCATAGAAAGCATCCATGTCAATATGCAGGATTTTACGATGGTCCACGGTATTTTTGTGGCAATCCATATTCACTTTACACCCTGCCTTTAAAGGTTCAATAAACCCCCACAGGTTCTACGGAGAAGAAAAAGAGAGAATCAGCGCTGCAGAGATCGGCTGGCTGCGTATTTTCCACAAATTCCATCGTCCATATGAGGCTCGGTTAAAACCTCAGCAACAACGACAAAATCCTTCCAACAGATTGGCATTCTAGGAACAAACACATCAGCTTCACAGCGATTCACACTAATATAGTTTTAGTTGACCCATGCCAGTTATTAATTACGGTGAGCTTTTTTCCAGTCTGTTTACCTGGCTCAAGCTTGGCACCTCCCTAACAGTCTTAGTCTTACTAGTCACCAAGATCATAGATGTATGGCAAGGTAATCCTTCCAGCCTAGAAGAACAGCACCCCGTGGTAGAGGTCATTCAAGATATCAGACAAGAAATTAGGGAGAACTTCTAAAACAGCTCCATAGCAGGCTCACAATCTATCCTAACCAATGGGCCTAACCAACGGAACAAAAAACAGATGCGTTTAGGGGGAAAGACAAGCTATCCACAAACGCATCTGTTAAGTAACCGAGATAAATAGCCGAGATCGGTACAGCTACCCGCAAGGCCCAAGGGCTTTGGACGTACGGGCGTGCCATAAAACACCCCTCGACGTCCTACAACAACTTCAGCAGGATCAGCACAGCAGACTCCGTACCCTCCAGGGCAGATAGCTCGTCCAAATCACCATCAGCGGTCTGAACAGCGACCCGGAGGGATTGCAAAATTGCCTGCAACGGCGCCGAACCATAGGCTCGAATCAGCTGGTCTCGGTTAAGGCTCTCCACCAGCCTATTCACATTACCCACAGCGGCCCTGAGGTTACCCGCACTGGCCACCACGGCGTCAATATCCACACCCACACAAGTATCAGCTTCTGAACCTGCACAAATATCCTCAGATATTTGCTGGGCTAAAAATCGGGCTGCAGCATCGGCCTCTAATCCATTGGAGAGCAGTTGATTAAAGGATTGAATTTCCTCTGGCGTCAGGGTCAAGATCTGCCCACCAACCTCAACTTGCCCCTGGCTGACGATCTGCTGTAGGGTGCTGAGCAAGGCACTGCCAACCCGGCGGCCAAACACCTGATCGGCCAGTGCCCCAGCGGCAAAGCCGTCTCCTTGACCGTTGGTAGCAGAGTCCGTTTCAATCACCGGCACAGCTCCTGCCAACACCTGGCTAGGCACCGTCGCCAGCACCAAAGCGCTACATAGCGCTAGGAAGAATCGTTGCAAATAAAGTTTTCTCATGGCTCCAAGGTCGTTTTTGCGTACAAATTTTGCGTACAAATTTTTGGCAGCCTGCACCCAAAACACTGTTAAAAAAGCACCATTAAAACTGAAATCCATACCCGATAGAAGCACTAAAGCGATCGCCCTCGTTAGTGTTGCTGGTCACATCCGTGACCCCAGCCGTGAGCACCAATGGAATATCAAAGGGCGCGGCCGAAATACCCATATTTAGGGCACTGCCGGTCCAACTGCTCACCAACGACAGCTCGGGGATGACCCGCAGCCCGACGCTGCCAAAGAAATTGGGATCATTAGTCCCGGCGGCAATGGCCCCCGTCGAGCGAAAGCTACCGGTACCAATACCGCCGGAGACGGTTAGTGGCATAGGGTTTGACTCTTCGGGACGCAGATCAAAACTCTTTGTCACTACCCCATAAAACGTCTCCTCGGCACTGTCGGCAGCTCCCCAGGTAATGGGGTTGGTCCAGCCAACCGCAACCGCCAAATTATCGGCCTCTGGGAAAATTTTATGCACCTTAATCCCAATTTGACCGTCCTCAGCAAAGCCATCCAGGCTGATAATACCGGCGTTTAGCTCCACCCCCACAGAGTCCACCGCATCACCAAAACCCACCCCTAGACTCATGGAGCCATCGGTGTCGCTACGCTTGCCGTCAGTCACCCCCGCTAGACCCACAAAGGCGTCACCGGCGTTGGCACCATAGGCGGAGGGGGTACCAAAGCTAGAGGCCGGACTGGGCGGGCTAACGGGAAATGTTGGACCCTCAACGGATAAACCCTGGCGCAGTTCCTCGTCCGTCAGCTCGTCGGGTTGGAAACTATCCCCCACGACACCGGATGAATCTTGTACAGGGGCCTGGGACAGCTGTAGTTCCTGTTCTGCAACCGCTGTGGAGACGGCGGCCGCTGGTAAAGCAGGCTCCTTGGGGGTAGCAGTGGCAACCAAATGATTGAGCCTGGTGCGACGGCTGTCCTGGTCTAAAGGCTCTAGCAGGTTTTCTGCCACGCTTTCTGCCCCATCTTCGGACGGGATAGTTGCTGGAGAAACAAAGCCAGGCTGACTACTGTCGTCGGGTGTAATGCTCTGGGCGTTGGTTTCCACATTGACAGCGGCTGTCGTAGTGTGGATTTTTTTAGGGATGGCCAAATCAGACGCATCATTATTGGCCAAGCTATCAAGGTCGGGGGGGACCTCAGCGGCATTGGCATGGCCTAAATTTGCTGACGCATAGCTGGTAAGCAGGGTTACACAGCCGAGTAGGGCTTTATTTGGGGGCTTATACACGGTTTTGTTTTTAGCAGGTTCTTAAATCATGGAAGTAGAGACCCGGTATCAGAGGATTACCTTTGACTTTTCCAGTCAATCTTTTAGAAGGTCGGGACTAAATACAACAATCTTTTGAAAAGATAGCTTTACGCCCGTGGTTCACAACGGAGACGATCGCTGAAAGCGTTAGATAGCTAACGCCATGGGCAGCGCAAACGGCTGCCGTTTGCCATAAAAGCAGACGGTTTATAAAACAAAGGCGCGGGAGAGATCAAAATCTCTCCCGCGCCATGGGCAACAAACGATTCTCATTCGTCTGTGCCTCTAAAATCCTGAATTACGGCGTTTAGAAACACCCTCTTCGGCAGAGTTCTCCTAATTAATATTAGGAATTAAAACTCAGATACAAAGAAGCTACATTGCCAGATATAAGACTGTCACTACACCTTCTTGAGCCAGCTAAACATAGCCCGCAGATCCTTACCAACTTCTTCAATGGGGTGTTCGGCTTCACGACGACGGATCGCATTAAAGCCCGCATTGCCAGACTGACTTTCGAGAACAAACTCACGGGCAAACTGTCCGGTTTGAATCTCTTTGAGAATTTGCCGCATCTCCTTGCGGGTCTCATCGGTGATGATACGCGGACCACGGGTGTAATCACCGTACTCGGCGGTATTGGAAATACTGTGGCGCATGTTAGCTAAACCGCCCTCTACCACCAGATCCACAATCAGTTTCACCTCGTGGAGACACTCAAAGTAGGCTAGCTCCGGCTGATATCCAGCGCCGATCAGGGTTTCAAACCCGGCCTTGATCAGTTCACTTAGACCGCCGCATAGCACCACCTGCTCACCAAACAGATCAGTTTCAGTCTCTTCGCGGAATGTCGTTTCAAGGATGCCCGCACGGGTACCGCCGATCCCCTTAGCATAGGCCATGGCCATGTCGCGAGCCTTACCAGATGCATCTTGAAAAACGGCAAATAGCGCAGGCACCCCCTGACCTTGCTCATAGGTGCGCCGTACCAGATGGCCTGGCCCCTTAGGCGCAATCATGACCACATCCACGTCTTCTGGGGGCACAATCTGAGCGAAGTTAATGTTAAACCCGTGGGCAAAAGCCAGCACATTGCCCGCCGCTAGATTGGGAGCGATGCTTTCTTTGTAGATACTCTTTTGCACTTCGTCGGGCAGCAGGATCATAATCATATCCGCTACGGCAGCGGCTTCCGCCACGGGTTTGACCGTCAGCCCTTCCGCCTCGGCTTTGGCGATGGAACGACTGCCTTCGTAAAGCCCCACAACGACGTTGACGCCGCTGTCCTTGAGGTTGAGGGCGTGGGCATGCCCCTGGGAACCGTAGCCAATAATGGCCACGGTTTTCCCGTTGAGTAAGTCTAGATTTGCGTCACTGTCGTAGTACATCTGGGCCATTATTCAGAGCTCTCCTTGATTTGCGGCTATGGGTAGCCAAACTAGTCGTCCGTACAGTATTCGATATGGGATACATCGAGCACCTTTGTGCAGCCTTTGATCCTACCAAACCATCCGCCGATGTAAGCATTCATACACACGACTCTTTAGGGAGGCCCCTGGCAAAGGCTTTTCAGCCCAGAAAGTTTTAGACTTCAGGTGTTAGATCTCAGGTGTTAGATTTTAGGCGTTTTCTGATGCCAGGGGGTGGCCTGCTCGTAGGCGGAGGCCACCTCAAACAGGGTGTCTTCCCGTAGGGCATCGCCAATCAGCTGCATACCAATGGGTAAACCGGCTTGATCAAACCCACAGGGCACGCTGATACCTGGCAAACCAGCCAAGTTCACTGTGATCGTCATCAGGTCGGACAAATACATGCTGAGGGGATCGTCTACTTTTGCGCCTGCTTTGAAGGCGGTGCTGGGTACCGTGGGCGTCAACAGCACATCCACGTCCTTGAAGGCGGCTTCAAAATCTTGCTTGATCAGGGTGCGTACTTTTTGGGCCTGTAGATAGTAGGCGTCGTAGTAACCGGCTGACAGGGCGTAGGTACCGATCATGATCCGTCGCTTGACCTCGGGGCCAAAGCCTTCAGCGCGGGTTTGCTTGTACATGGAGAGTAGATTGTCGGTATCAGACCGCATGCCGTAGCGCACACCGTCATAGCGGGCCAGGTTGGACGAGGCTTCAGAGGGGGCAATGATGTAATAGGTGGGCAGCCCGTAGCGGAAATTGGGACAGGAAATCTCGACAATCTCAGCCCCTAGCTCCTGAAGCTGCTCGATGGCCACATCCATCGCTTTGGCCACATCCCCCTCTAACCCTTCTCCAAAGGTTTCTTTTACCAGGCCAATACGCTTGCCCTTGAGGTCGGTTTTCAGATGCTGGGTATAGTCGGGGATTTTCACCTTAAGACTGGTGGCATCTTTGGCATCGTAGCCTGCGATCGCACCCAGCAAAATCGCCGCATCCTCCACGGTGCGTCCAAAGGGGCCGATCTGATCGAGGGACGAGGCAAAGGCCACCAGACCATAGCGCGACACCAGGCCGTAGGTGGGCTTCATACCGACAACGCCGCAGTAGGAGGCGGGCTGACGAATTGAACCGCCCGTATCTGACCCCAGGGCAATGGGGGCCTGGTCAGCGGCAACAGCGGCGGCCGAGCCCCCGGAGGAACCGCCGGGCACACAGGTGGGATCCCAGGGGTTGGCCGTGAGCTGATAGGCAGAGTTTTCGGTGGAGCTGCCCATGGCAAACTCGTCCATGTTGGTCTTGCCCAGAAACACAGCTCCGGCTCCGGCAAGCCGCTGGGTCACAGTGGACTCATAGGGCGGAATAAACCCCTCTAAAATTTTTGAGGCGCAGGTGGTGCGGATGCCCTTGGTGCAGAGGTTATCCTTAAGGGCAATGGGAATGCCCGCCAGGGGGCCCAGGGGAGTACCGGCTGAGATCGCATCATCTACCTGCTGCGCCTGAACCAGGGCTTTGTCAGCCGTCACCGCCAAAAAACTGTGGAGCTTAGGCTCTAGCGCCTGCAACCGATCTAAATATGCTTGGGTAATTTCAACCGCGGTCCGCTCTTTTTGGGTGAGCTGGTGCTGCAGATTGCGGATGACTGACATTCGGGCTCCCTCAGTACGCCTGACACAAAGCTACCAGTATAGGGGGGAATGGCAACGGCGATGAGTGCTTCTAGGGCGGCAAAATGCCCCAGCAATGCCCCAGCTTTGACACCAGGGATACAAAACCGGCCGAGTTAGGCAAATGTTTTCTAGGAAATGTGTAGATAGGTACAATTTTCCCTATTATTTTTCTATTAAATCTTTAACTAACACTTAGTGTAATTAGTAACCAAAGCCTGCGAGTGGTCTTTGATAGTGATCCCCCCGACGGAGTTCCCTGGCCTTGATAGTCGTTCTTGACCGCTGTAGTTGTCTTGGCTCATCAGATCTATGACCCTCTTTCATTCCCGTTCCGCTCCGCTCTGGCGTCAGACCTGGTTTCGCTTGCTCCTGCTGTCTGGCAGCACCGTTGGGATTGTGCTGGTGACCATCTCTCGACTGCCGTTGCAGTGGACCCTGACTGACCCGGCGGCCGCCGGGTCAACGGTAACCGCCGAAACGGGTGCGATCGCAGCCCCACCCGCCATCGAGCTGCGCCAGGTGGATACCAACGGCATTGTCAGACCGTATATTGCCCTGACCCAGCTCAGCTATGGCCTCACCCAGCGCGTCCTCGAAAAGGAGCAGGCAGCGGTCAGCTACGGCCAGGCCATCAGCCTAGCCCAGCAGGCCCTAGCCCTACGCCAGCAGGGCAGCAACCTGGAACTCAGCCAGCAAGAAGAAGATCTATGGCAGGGGGCCATCCGTCAGCTAGAGACAATTACCAGTGACTCGGCGCAACATGCCCAGGCCCAGAAAAAGATAACGGAGTACAGCAATATAGCAACCGCTGTGAGGCGCCGCATCGAGCAGCAGCAGTCAGGGTTTCTGGCCACCATTGCCGCAGAGAGAGGCAATCCAAAAGCCGTGCGGATTTCCCTGTGCCAGCTAGGTACCAACGAATGTCGGGCATTTCAGGGTAATGTCCCCCCGGCGAGTCTGGCAAGTTTGGTCAAGCTGCCCATCGCCGTCGCCCTGATGCACCAGGTTACCCAGGGCAAAGCCAACCTGGATGAGCAAATCTACATTGACCCCAGCAATTTTACTGAAAATGCCCAGGGGGCCAAAATTTTTGTGGATAAAACCTATACCCTGCGAGAGGTGATGGTCCGCATGATTACTGAAAGCAATAACATTGCCACCAACCAGCTGGTGGACTACATGGGGTACGACACCATCAACCAGGCCCTCAAGGCCGAAGGCTTTACCGGTACAACCATAGGCCACAAGTTAGTGGGTGACAGAACCTACCCCAAACGCATGGGTTCGGGCAGAAATCGCAGCACCGCCGACGAGCTGACCCAGATGATGATGCGCATCTACAGCTTTACCAAGGCCAGTGATGAAGAGATCCTTAATGCCCTGGTGGGCCAATATGACCTTGATTTTGGCTATCGTGCCCTGGTCAAAGAGAAACCCGAAATCTTTTGGATCGGAGAGAAAACCGGACAAAATTCTTCAGTTATTGGCAGCACAGTCGCTTTCAAAGCGGACGAGGAACGCTATGTCATGACTGTTTCCATCGACAAAAGCGCCAACCAAGTTAGACTGCGGCAGATTATTCGAGACGTGGCTCGCCATGTCATCGATCACGGCCCCCTGGATCAACCATCAGCCCCCACAGTTGCCAGCAAGCCCTGAGGGAATGCTCATTAAGCGCCGCGTCGTTTTACCCTTTCTCTCTGCCCCACATAAAACGGGTATTTTTTGACCCCATTCCTAACCCCATCCTGGGCTAAGCACCCTACCCACTCTTGAGACCAACCTTTGGGGTTGAAAAGTGGCTCTTTTGAGGATTTTTTGACATTTTTGGAGCTCAATGCAGCAGGTTTAGGGTGCTCCCATCTACCGCGTATATCAGAACACAAAGGGGAAATTAATTTGTTCTAGCCTCTTGTCAAGGGTTAGATACACCCTCAAACTAAGTATTGAGTTAATCAACTGCGCTAGTGAGACGAGCCTGTGAAAAGAGTTCTTTCGATTATTCTAGGCGGCGGTGCTGGCACTCGCCTCTACCCTTTAACAAAGTTTCGTGCAAAGCCCGCAGTTCCTCTGGCCGGTAAATATCGACTGATTGATATCCCCGTTAGTAACTGTATCAATTCAGAAATACTAAAAATTTACGTCCTCACGCAGTTTAATTCAGCTTCGCTCAACCGCCACATTACCCGCGCCTATAACTTTTCCCAGTTTAGCGATGGCTTTGTTGAAGTGCTAGCAGCTCAGCAAACCCCCGAGAGCCCAAGCTGGTTCCAGGGTACCGCCGATGCTGTCCGCAAGTACCTGTGGCTGTTTGAAAGCTGGGATGTGGATGACATCATCATTCTGTCAGGCGATCACCTTTACCGTATGGACTATCGCCTATTTGTGGAGCGTCACCGCAGCACAGGCGCTGATGTTACCCTGTCTGTCGTGCCGGTGGGTAATAAAGTCGCCTCTAGCTTCGGGCTAATGAAGATTGATGGCTCAGGTCGCATTGTTGACTTTTGCGAAAAGCCCAAGGGCGATGCCCTTGAAGCCATGAAGGTAGACACAACCACCCTGGGTCTTAACGCCGAGGACGCAAAAGACAATCCTTTTATTGCCTCCATGGGTATTTATGTTTTTAAGAAACAGGCGCTGATTGATCTACTGCGGCGTTCCCCTGAGCAAACTGATTTTGGTAAGGAGATCATTCCAGGCTCCGCCAATGATTACAACGTTCAAGCCTATTTATTTGACGGGTACTGGGAAGATATCGGTACCATTGAGGCGTTTTTTCACTCCAATCTGGCCCTTACCCAGCAGCCCAACCCCCCCTTTAGCTTTTACGATGAGGACGCGCCAATCTACACGCGGGCTCGCTATCTTCCCCCCAGCAAGGTGCTCGACTGTAAGATTACCGAGTCGATTGTGGGGGATGGCTGTATCCTCAAACAGTGCAACATCACCCGCACTGTCATCGGGCTACGTCAGCGGATCGGTGCTAACTGCGAAATTGAAAATGCCCTACTGATGGGAGCAGACTATTACGAGTCAATTTCTGAGAGCAGTCAGCACCTTACCCGAGGAAAAATTCCGGTCGGGATTGGTGAAGGCACCATTATTCAGCAGGCCATCGTGGACAAAAACGCTCGCATTGGCCGCAATGTAAAAATTGTCAATAAAGAGAACATTCAAGAAGCCGAGCGCGAGGATCTGGGATTTTATATCCGCAGCGGCATCGTCGTTATTCTCAAAAATGCGGTCATTCCTGACGGGATGATTATTTAAGGCGACGTTGAGCAACATCCGGGCAGGTTCTGGATGTCGTTATGGGAGCTTGGGTTTATTCTGGTGGGGTGGCCTGCTGCTGTGGGTCACCGGTCTGGCCCATTCTTACCCCTGCTTACCTCTCCATGGATCTTCGCGAAAGTCTCAAAATGGCGGTCAAAACCCTGACGGCCAGCAAGCTTCGCAGCAGCCTGACCATGTTGGGCATTATCATTGGCAACGCGTCGGTTATTTCTATGGTGGGTCTAGGAGACGGTGGCCGCCGCTATATCAATGAACAGCTCCAGAGCCTGGGGCCAAACGTTTTATTTATTGTGCCGGGTAGTCGAGAAACCCGTGAGCTGGGCGCCCTTGAAGTGCCCCGAAATCTCGTACTATCGGATGCCGATGCCATTGCTGAGCAGGTGCCTTCAGTCGTTGCCGTTGCCGCTGAAAATACCACTCAAGGGCTGGTTACGTTTCTCAATCGCAACGCCAACGTTAGCGTGATCGGCAGTAATCCGGCGTTTGTCACCGTGCGCAACTTTACCTTAGACCAGGGGCGATTTATTTCCGATTTAGATATGCAGCGCACCAGTGCCGTGGCGGTGCTGGGCAATTCCCTGGCCGAGCGTCTGTTTGATGACCAGCTACCCCTGGGGCAGTCGCTACGCATTAATGATATTGCCTTTGAGGTGGTGGGGGTGCTAGCGGTACAGGGTTCAAATCTGGGGGTAAATTACGACGATGCGGCGATTATTCCGATTACCACCCAGGCAAGTCGGATTGTGGGGCGGACCTCTACCTATGGCACTGAGGTGAGCTTTATTACAGCCACGGCCCGCGATGCTGAGAGTATGCAAACAGCAGAATTTCAAATTACCAACCTGCTGCGTCTGCGCCACGGCATCGTGGATCCCAACGAGGATGATTTCTTTATTCAAAACCAGGATACGCTGCTTGCCATTGCCGATACGATTACCGGAGCGCTGACGCTCATGCTGGCTACGATCGCCAGTATTTCCCTGGTCGTCGGGGGTATTGGCATTATGAATATCATGCTGGTATCGGTGCGCGAACGCACCCAGGAAATTGGCCTCCGCAAAGCCATTGGCGCGTCCCGGCAGGATATCCTAATTCAGTTTTTGATCGAGGCCATTATTCTCTCCGCCGCTGGCGGTGCCATTGGCACCCTGGTTGGCGTCAGCGGTCTGGGTCTGCTCAGCCTGCTGACGCCCTTTGAGGCGTCCGCCCCGGTCAGCGCCATTGTCTTCACCGTTGGCGTTTCCGGCAGCATCGGCTTATTTTTTGGGGTGATTCCCGCCCGCCAGGCCGCCAAGCTAGACCCGATTGTGGCCCTCAGAAGCATCTAGAAGCATTTAGCCCATGTCCCCCGTTATTGACCTGCACCACATCTCTAAAGTCTATGGCAGCGGCAACACCGAGGTGAAGGCGCTGTGGGACATTAGCCTGGCCATCAACCAGGGGGACTACTGCGCCATTATGGGGCCTTCCGGCTCAGGCAAGTCCACGGCCATGAATGTGATTGGCTGTTTGGATCGACCGACCCAGGGCCAATATTTTTTTGACGGTCAGGATGTGGCCCAGCTAGACGATGACACCCTAGCCACCATTCGCAACCGCAAAATTGGATTTGTGTTTCAACAGTTTCACCTGCTACCCCAGCTCAGCGCCCTAGATAACGTGGCGCTGCCCATGGTGTACAGTGGCGTACCTGCGGCCGAGCGCCACCAGCGAGCCAGCCAGGCGCTACAGCGGGTGGGTCTTGCCAACAGACTGACCAACAAACCCAGTCAGCTATCCGGGGGGCAGCAGCAGCGGGTGGCCATTGCCCGAGCCATCGTCAATCGCCCTCTGCTGCTGCTGGCTGACGAGCCGACGGGAGCCCTGGATACGACCACTACTGAAGAGGTGATGAAGATTTTTGCCGAACTCAACCAAGGCGGTATCACCGTCGTTATGGTCACCCACGAACCGGCGGTGGCAAGGCTCACCGACCGAGTGGTGTGGTTTCGAGACGGCCAGGTGTTAAGGACCCACATGAGCCCCAACGATGTCAGCTACGGAGCCTTGGTGGAGTAGCCGGGCAGCCGCCCCGGTGTACGGATGGCTTAGCAGGGAGCGTTTATGCACCACCATCATGTAACATCCTTAAAAAGGTTCGACTTTAGACCTATTGACAAACCCGCCCACGGACCTTCAGATCTATTGGCGGTGTTGACATCACCTACCAAGCCATCAGCTACTTCAAGGGGAAATGCGGTATGAACCTAGGCCATCGCTATGGGCTACCACTACTCGTCGCACTGAGTATCAGTGCAGCGGCACCTCCTAGCCTAGCCCAAGATTTTCGCAACGCTGAGGCGGCTGTGGAACAGGGGGTTATCTATGTGCAGCAGGGACAGCTAGAGGATGCGATCGCAGCCTTTAAAAGTGCCATTGACCTCGACCCCAACCTGGCTATCGCCCATTACAACCTGGGACTGGCCTACCGCGAACAGAGCCAAATGCAGGCGGCCGCCGATGCCTTTTGGCAAGCAATCCAGGTCGATCCTAACTTTACGATGGCCTATGTGAACCTGGGGGCAGCGCTGCTAGATAGTGGCAACCTGGAGCAGGCTGAAAGCTATTTACAGCGCGCCGTTGTCCTAGAACCCGAGTTGGGCATCAGCCATTACAACCTGGGGCTTGTCCAACGCCGCCAGGGCAATCTTGCTGCGGCCCTAGATTCTTTTTTAACCGCCGTGGGCCACAGCCCCCAGGCTCCAGAAGTTCACTATCAAATTGGTCTGATCTACCTGCAGCAAAACCAGCTCGACGGGGCTGTTCAAGCCCTTGAAACGGCCATTGCCATCGACAGTAACTATCCCGAAGCCCATTACAACCTCGGGATTACCTACTTTGGCCGGGGCGAGTCGAGTAGCGCCCTCGAGCATTTTGATCGAGCCATTCAGCTGTATCCCACCTTTGGCCACGCCTACTATTCCAAGGGGCTAGCCCTAGCCGAGTTGGGTCGAACTGAAGAAGCCGAGCAGATACTCCAGCAGGCCCTTACCCTTTACATCAACCAGGGTCGCAATCAGTGGGTGACCAACACCCAGGCCCAGCTCAACCGCATTCGCCAGTAGGGACATGTCCTCGGATAGCCAGGGGCACCCGAGAAAAGCCGCCTAGCTAAAAAAATCGAGCTCAAAGGCACGGGGCTGGCCGCTTTCCAAAAGGGCCAGATTGCTCTTGAGCTGCCGCCATACCAAACCAGCGCTCAAAAAGGTCAGCGGTGCAGCCACCGTGTAGGCCAGCCAGGTGGGTGTGCCAAAACAGCCCAGACCCGATGCTAGGAAAATAGCCGTACCGGTGCAGATACCCAAAAACGGTAGCTGGATGTTAATGCCGCCAAGTTTTGCCACCACTTTAGTTGAGCGGGTTTTACGCCACGCAGCCACAATCTCCTTGAGCACGGCGCTAAAGGCCGCACCGGACGTGACAGCAACAAACAAACCAGCCACCATAAAGAAGTAGGGCGGCATAAACGAATAGTAGTAATAGGTCATGGCTGGGCGGCGAGGCTCTTTGTGTAAAGTTCTATGAATATCCATCATTATACGCTCAGCGGTAACCGCTAGCGCTGTGTCCCCCCTTATCGATAGGCTAGAAGCCTGGGAGCTGTGTGGCTCCTCCACTGCTGTCTAGTTTTGATTCAGCTATGACCCAGGCGTCTGTTGGTGTTGCTGTTGTTGGCACGGGGTTTGGTCAAAAAATACATATTCCTGGTCTTAAAGCCCACCATCGCACCGAGGTGGTGGCGGTTTACCATCGCGATCGCACCCAGGCCCAGACCGTTGCCGAACGCCATGGGATTCCCCACGCCTGTGACACCCTTGAGGCCATTGTCGCCCTCCCCCAGGTCCAGGCCGTTAGCGTCGCCACACCGCCCTTTGCCCACTACGCCATGGCAGAGACGGTGCTCAAAGCCGGTAAACATCTGCTGCTAGAAAAACCCACCGCCCTCAATGTGCAGGAAGCCAGACAGCTTCACAGCCTGGCCCAGCAGCAGCAGGTGGTCGCTGTCATGGACTTTGAATTTCGATTTATTCCCGCCTGGCAGCGATTGGCAGAATTGCTCCAAGCGGGCTACGTCGGCCAAACGCGTCTGATCAAGATCGATTGGATTGCTGGCAGCCGGGCTAACCCTAAGCGGGCTTGGAACTGGTATGCCCGCAAAGATAAAGGCGGTGGTGCCCTCGGCTCAATTGGGTCCCACACCTTTGATTATGTGGCCTGGCTCTTTGGCCCAGTCAAACGTCTATCAGCCCACCTAAGTAACACCATTCCTCGGCGTCCGGACCCGATTTCGGGTACCGACAAACCCGTTGACTCCGATGATACCTGCAGCATCTCCCTGGAGCTCGTCGATGGCACCCCTGTGCAGATTACCCTGAGTGCAGTGGCCCTCGCCGGTCGGGGACACTGGGTTGAAATCTACGGCGACCAGGGTACCCTCGTGCTTGGCAACCCCAATCAAAAGGACTACATCCACGGCTTTACCCTGGCCGGTAGTCAGATGGGTGCCCCCCTGGCTCCCCTGGAGATTCCAGACCGACTGGCCTTTCCCAAACTCTACGACGACGGCAGGCTTGCCCCCTTTGTCCGCGTTGTCGATCACTGGATGGCTTGCATCGACCAGCAGCGCCCCCTGGCCCCGTCCCTGGCAGAAGGTGTGTACTCACAGCTGTTGATGGATCTCACCCACCAAGCCCATAACCAGCAGACCTGGGTCACGGTTCCACACCAGTCCGGCTAGACAACACACCACAGGCCCACAGCCATGTCGTCGCAAACATTTTCCCTAAAGTCTCTACAAACCCTGAGGCGCTTTCTCAAGCAGCGACTGGTGCTACCGGAGTGCGAGCACACCCCCAACAGGTTTGCAGATGATGAGATGCCTGAGCCTGACTCACTGGCCGACCTCAGTAACCTGTTTGACCAAGGAGGGCTTACCCCTGTAGCCGACTCAGTACCCAATACAAACGGTCGGTGGTTTATCAGTACAGTGGATGCCAGCAATGTCATCAAACAACTACCAGGACTGACATTTCACCCCAACTACTGTCTAGTTACCTATCTCTATCGGGTCCAAAAAGCAAACATCAGCCACGGCAGGGCAGCTACCTGGGCCATCGCCAAACGCCTCAGTAGCACCCGCCAGTTAGAAGCCGCCCTGGACCTGGCCGGCGACCACACCAATCCGCCTACTCCCGACGGCGCACTGCTAAACTACATGACCGCCGTGGCCGGGGATCTGACTGCTGGCTCGTTCCTAAAGGCCTCCATCCTGCAGAGAGAACTGCAGGAGTTTGGCCGCTGCGGCCAGTTTAATCGCTGGCAGCACCATCGCCTAATTGATACGATCCCCCAACAGTGTGGCTGGCAGTGGCGTATCCAGCAGCCAAAAAATTTGGCTCCAACGGTTCACCACCTAGCCAATGGCAAGCTAGCTGTGGAATTTTACACGTGCCGCGTAGCATCACCCATCGGTATCTTTCGCCACATTGACCGCTATCCCGCCAAAAGCTACGTGGCAAAAGCCAACAATCAGCCAATTGCAGCTCGGCGCGACAACATCCCCTAGCGTAAAAAGCTGCTGGTAAACCACAGCACTGTCATGGTGATAACGGCCACTACCGCATTCACCCGCTCCGCGGACAGTTCTAAGCTTTGCTGCCCCACCAGCTGCATGGCCAATAGTCCCAGTAAAACACCACCCAGGAGTCCACCGGCCGCGAAGGCACAAGAACGCCAGAATTTGCGCTCCTTACGGTTGATAAAAAAGACGGTGGCCGCGACCGAAAACCCCAGGGCGGTAGACGCACTGCCGGTTGCGAACCAGGCCATGGCAGCCAGGGCCAAAAACACCACGGATGGCCATAAAATATCGTCTCGACTGGGGGTGTCCAGCCAGTCCTGTAACCAGCCTGGGGGCTGGGGAGTCGGCAGCGACCTCGGCGTCGATGCTGAAGGCTCTGCCGTTTTTTCTGCAAACCGAATCCGATCGGGCACTTTGATTTTGCCCTCCTGCCGCATCCGCAACCGCTCCATTAAAATGGCGTCGTAGGCAGCCTCAATAGCTTCTTTTTGCTGGGGATCGCCCTCACATTTTTCTAGGAGGCGAGTACGGGCTACTTGTACCTCCTCAAATGAAGACGACTCATCCAATCCCAACGTTTTATAGTTGCTCTCATTCATGTCGACACCTGGTACGTACGGTGGCCATTACGACGATTAAAAACGATGATGGTATGACACATACCCATGGCAAACAGCGCTCCGTACATCAAAAACACCATCGCCCATAATAATCACCAGTTTAACCATCTTGGCAAAAAAACAAGCTGAGCGTGACAGAAATGTCAGATAACTTTTTAGAAGTTTCGGTATTTACTCGAACCCCATTTCTATAATGGCTGAGATCTATTTTGAAATTTGCCCGTGACCTGCCCGTGACCTCCTGTGACTTGGCCGTGACCTGGCCTAGACAGCCCTCGAATGGCATACGGTAAATCCGTTGTCGATACCTTTGCTCCAGCGTCAAATCATGCCCGTTGGGCAGCTGTATTTAGCAGAATTCTTTGATAAGGTGTGGAAGCCCTGTAAAACTTCTCTGAAGTTATTGAAAACTTGTGAAATAGGACTTTAGACATGTTTAGCAAACAGTCTAGTCCCAATAGGATTTATTTTTAGCTTTTTACCTAGACTCGTATTTTTTGGTGTAAGGATTATGACCACGGCCTCTGCCAAAATTTTAGTTGTTGATGATGACCCAGCCATTCGCAATCTTATCCATCGCTTCTTAGCTAAGCAGACCTATGAAATGGAGTCTGCTGAAGACGGAAAACATGCCCTGTCCGTGTTTGAGCAATTCAATCCGGACCTGGTTATTTTAGATGTGAATCTGCCCGATGCTAACGGCTATGACCTTTGCAAAGAGATGCAGTCGCGCACGGGTGTTTTTGTACTCATGCTGACCAGTCGTACCGACGAGTCGGATAAGATTCACGGGTTCAACCAAGGCGCTGACGATTACATTACCAAGCCATTTAGCTTGGGTGAGCTGGAAGTCCGGGTAGGGGCCATTCTAAAGCGACAGCGGCCCGTTACAGCGGCAGAGCAGCAGTGTCTCACCTTTAATTCCCTCGCCATCGATCCGATTCGACGAGAGGTAACCCTAGAAAGCGAGCTGGTGCCCCTAACGGCCCTGGAATTTGACCTGCTGCACTTCCTGGCTAGCCATCCCGGTCGGGTGTGGCGACGTACCGAGCTGATTCAAAAGGTATGGGATTATGAGTATGTGGGCGACCAGCGTGTCGTGGACGTACACATTGGTCAGATTCGCAAAAAAATTGAGATCGATACCAATCAACCTACGCTAATTCAAACGGTGCGGGGTGTGGGGTATAAGTTTGAGCCTCCCTCTACCGGTACAGAGGCGACTGAGGGCTAAATCAACGGACTAGATCAACCGGTGGCATCTGGGATTAGCCGCCTGCGGTAAACAAAAAAGCCTTCGCCATGGCGAAGGCTTTGGACGTGCACTCAAGGAACGATCTGGGGGACCGCAGACCATTGAATCATTGTGGAATCATTCTTTCTCAGTTTTAGCCACGGGCTTGGCTGAGCGATTGGTGTTACGAAGTTTCCAGGCACTCGATACAATTTGGCTCCAGCGGCGCTGTACGCGCTTAGTCGTCCAGCCTAGCTGCTGGGCAATGTCAGCATCTGACGGCTGGGCGCGCTGGGAGTCCTGCATTTGCTGCTGTTTTAGAGCCAGTAGGTGCTGCTGATCGGCCGTTAGCTGGTCGACAAACAAGGTCCACTCCCTGGGGGACAGACCCAGATTTTTGTCTAGATCAGCCCCTAACCACTGGTGCACTAATTCCCAGTTGTGGGACTGGGCAAATTTTTCCACATGGTACTTAAACCGCTGCTGCAGATAGTCGCGCTGTCTTGGTGTCAGACCCAATACCTCATCAATTTCAGAGGCGGCCATGTCCTGTAACCGGAGGGCTAGATAGTCGATACAGGCGCTTTGGTCTTGGTCTTCAAGGTATTCCACGAGTTCGCGGATAATGCGATCGCGAAGTACCGCTTCCGCCGGGTCGGTGACATCCGCCACCATTTGCTCACGAATTTGCTGCAGCGCTGAGGAGCGAGAATCGGCATCGTCACTTTTCGGTGAATCAACGGCCATCTCAATGTCCACACAGGTTTCCGCCGGTAGACGTTTGGCAAAGCTTTGGGCTCTCAAAACCAGAAGCTGCTGATTGTAGCAGCCTGGCAATGAAATCCGGCGCTTGGCATACTGCTCGCTGAACGCCATGTACTCAGCCAGCTCCAACCGGGTTTTAGGGGTGTAGTCGGCTTCGAGATGGTTTTCCCGACGAAATGCCTTTAGCACTTCGATGTAGAAGCTTTGCAGAAAGTCTTCTAGCAGATTGCACCGCCCTTGGAAACCCAGCTGGGTTTTGGCAGGGGCAATATAGCGGTAGGCAATGGCACTCAGGCGACTTTGGAGTTCTACCCGACCCTGGCGAGAGCCCAGACCATAGTATTCTAGGTACTTCTGAATCCGGTTCTCAGCTAGGGAGTGTTGCCAGGCGTTGACTTCGCCGGAGGCTTGAATGCGATCGCTCTTACGACAAATCCGAGCCACCTCAATGGCCAGACGGTTAGCAACCGCATTGACTGTGCGGGTACTGCCTTTGACCTGGGCCTGCAGCATTTTGACTAGAAAATCCACTAGGGCCTGGTCCACAGGACATAGCTCGTTTTCATGATTTGCTTTGGCAGCATCGTCCTTAGGAGGCTGAATAGTGTCAGCCGTAGGATGAAGAACGACGTTATTAGTTGATTTAGTTAGCTTTAATACAGATGGAGCGGTAGATTGAGCTTTCATAATTCCCTTAGTGATGCACGCCCCTTCTATTCGAGGAGCTTTACAGTTGGCCGTTGGAGCTGTAGGTCTGTCCGTTAGTGGACAGTTTCACTGTAGGGGGACTCAATCTGGAATCTAAATAACAGTGTGTCACTATCCAAACCAAATGGGCATAGAGTCTGTTTAGAAACAGGATGCTGCTCGAATAAGTAGGGCATTAATAACTCTAAAATAATTGCTGCGTGGTCATTTGGTAGATGACTGACACAATATATCAGAAACGCAAATTAGCTTAAAGACAATGTCTTTTACTGTGACAGTTGGGTAGACAGTCTGTATTTTTAGCCCGTGCTTACCCGTGTGCCAGTTGCGTTAAATCGATGGATTTAACGCATCAACAATAGTTGATAAACATGGTCAAGCGAATTAAATAGTTCCCTGACATATCGCACTATTTAATAGCTACGCCAAAGCTCAAGCCTGTCCGGTGGTTTTACCGGAGACCCGCGTGAAGTGTATGTAGGAAAAATCCGCGTTCAGGGGAAGATCTGTAAAGCTATGGAAAAGATTGCTTATTTTGACTGTCCAACGGGCATTGCTGGCAATATGTGTCTGGGTGCAATCCTGTCAGCGGGCATGCCAGCAGCCGCTCTGCTGGCTCAGCTAGAAGGATTGGGGTTAAAGGATGAATATGACTTTACAGTGGCCCACGTCAGGCGTCAGGAACAAGCGGCAACTGCAGTTACGATCGCATTAGCGAAGGGGACCGCCCACGGCCATCGGCATTTGCCAGAGATCGAAGCGTTAATCCAACGGGCCTGCCTGCCCCCCCGGGTAGTGCAGTGGAGTCTGGCTATTTTTCGAGCGTTGGCGGCAGCAGAAGCGACGGTCCATGGGATTCCAACCGAGCGGGTGCACTTCCATGAGGTGGGAGCCACCGACGCGTTAGTGGACATCGTGGGCACCTGTTTGGGATTGGACTGGCTCGGGGTTGATCGGGTGGTATGTTCACCCCTGCCCGTGGGCGGGGGCACCGTCAAGGCGGCCCACGGTCGACTACCGGTACCGGCACCAGCGGTTTTAGAGCTGCTGGTGCGCTCCCAGGTACCGGTGTATAGCAATGGTATCGAGAAAGAGCTGGTAACACCGACGGGGGCTGCGATCGCAACTACCCTCAGCCAATATTTTGGTCCACCGCCCGCCATGACGCTGCACCAAGTTGGACTAGGGGCAGGCAGCCATGACTTACCCATACCCAATATCCTCCGGCTGTGGATTGGAACGGTGCCATCGACAGCCGCCGGGAGCCACCCACAGTTAGAGCATCCAATTCCAGGCCACCATCACCCAGACCACCACTCACCAGACCATCAGCCCCCAGTTCACCACCCAGTTCACCACCCAGACCATCAGCCTGCGGACCAGGCTGCCCCTGGCTACGGCGAATCCATTGTGGAACTACAGACACAGCTAGATGATTTGACCCCCCAGGCGGTTGGCTATCTCTACGACCGGTTGTTTCAAGCCGGTGCCCTCGACGTATTTACCCAACCCGTTGGGATGAAAAAAAATCGTTCCGGCATTTTACTGACGGTCATTTGTACCCCACCGAAGGTTGCCGTCTGTCAGTCCCTGCTTTTTTCAGAAACCACTACCCTAGGTATCCGCGTCATCCCCCAGCAGCGCCAGGCGCTTTACCGCGCCTGGCAGCCCATCACCACGGACTATGGCACAGTCCAGATTAAAGCAGGTCTGGCCACACCCAGCGGCCCTGTCCTCAACCTTCAACCCGAGTATGACACCTGTGCCCAGCTGGCCCGCGACCACAACGTCCCTTGGAAGCGAATTCAGTGGGCGGCAATTGCAGCGGCCCAGCCCCTCTATCGAACCACCTGGACCGCCGCCGATGGCCCCCCCGGCCCCCCCTAGTAAATATCAGGTATCGAACTTTCAGACCCCGATGCCATTTTGGGAAGATGGGCGACGGGTGCCCAGTGCAGTTCTCTCATCATCTGGGAAAAAATCCGATATTCATCCAGCGATGCCGTCTCCGTGTGATTGATCGGTGTCGTCGCCTCGCCTTGCTGGATTTGCACCAGGTTGTACTCCACATCGCTACCGCAGATAGCTAGGGTGACCCCATATATTTCCAAGAAATTGATAATCCACTGACATTCTTTCTGGGGAAATTGCTCATAGTAGCGAATCAGATCGGCCACCCGCGCATCCAAATAAGGGTGGGAGTTTGGGGAAACCAGAATCAGCTTAAGCAGGACAATGGCCAGGGTCAGGGGTCGACCGTTGGTCAACAGCAGACTGAATAAGGAGGAGGGTGTTTTGTGATCCTCGGTCATCAAGTAATCAATCACCCGGTTGCTTGTCAACAACACTAGGGATGGATCCACCGGCTGCTGCTGAAACTTGACGTACAGTCGGTCCAGCTTTTGCTGCAATCTAGATTCGAGCCTAATGACAAAATCAGTTTTAGTAGCCGAAAACAATAGGTACTCAACCAAACTGTTTTTATAGCTGCCGTAGCTCAATCCTTTGGTTTGTTCGTGAAAAATATGGGCCAGATTACGGTGACTAAACATCCCCCGTTTGGCAACTAGGGCTCGAATCACCCGCAGGGCGCTATCCCCGAGCATTGTGGGATTATGGCGACGCTCCCCCTGATGGGGCGTCTGTTGGAAATGGGCCGTATACATGGCCAAATCAAACTTAAACTTATTCCTTAACCGCTGCGACAGGGTTCTGGCAGCCTCCCGCTGTTCTAAGGGGTTATTGGCGTCTATGTATTGAGGGGCTAGTAAGTAGGCCGTATACCGCTTTGACCAGTGGGGAGCCTCCTGGCTAAAACGGTTGCGGACAAAAAGCTTCAGATCCTGAAAATCGTCGCTCTCGATAAACTCCCGCAACCACTGACGCAGCCGCTTAATGGTTGGTGATACCGAAAGCTTTCGAATAGTTGGATCGCTAAACAGCTGGATCAGCTCGCGAATAGCCTCATACTCCCGCGCCACCTCCCAGTTATTGATCAAGATATAGCAGGAACGTTTGAGGGTGTTATTAAATTCCCTCCTATTGTTCGCAAATAGGATGGCATAAAGGGCCGGTACAGTATTTGTACCGATGGTTTCATGGTGCTGGAGAAAAAGCCCTTTGAATTCTTCGAGTACGTCCGCTGCAGGCCAGTCCTTAACGATTTTGAGTAGGAAATCATAGATTGTCTGCTGGGCCTGCTGAACATCTTGATGTCGACGTCTGGAATTTGACGAATCAGAAACTCTGTCAATAACCATGCAAGTTACTGGTGTATGAGACCACTCATGCGGCTAGCATCCACGGCTAAGTAGATAAATGTTGGCGTAAAATAAAAAAGTGTGTCCGGATATTCACTTTTTAGCAAGAAAACATCATCTTGAAAAGTATTCTTATTTTGACCACATCTGCGTTGTACGGTTGACCACTCCACTCCTAGTGTATGTATGGGAACCTAGACTCTACATGCGGTTCATTACCTAGTGTTTAGATACTACCATGACAATAATGGACTCCGTATCCGTACTGCCTCTTTGAAGAACTGAGATAAAAAAATTGAATGAATGGGGGCGGAGGGACTTGAACCCTCACGACCGTTTAAGGTCAGCGGATTTTCACCCTCCCACAGCTTTCGCTGTTGCCGCAGTTTGACTGTAAACAGTGCGGTTTTGAGGATTGGACCCTCCCTTTACCCTCGACTTGACGTTAGGGTAGCTCCCGTCGGGCCTCTGCACCTTCCCTCTAAAAGGAGGAAACCAGAAGGATAAAGGATGAAGTCAGTTTCCACCTTTTGCCTTCCGCCCTTCGCCTTTCAAAAGGCTTGGCTCAGGATTGCCGTATCTCAACGGTAGAGACTTAGGTTTCCCTGAGTTTGAGAGCTTCCACTTAGCAGATTTCTCCACTAAGGCTCAGTTTTCTAAGTCCGCAGCGTCTACCATTCCGCCACGCCCCCTTAGACAAGCTATCGGCCCAGAAGCTGCAGGGCTAACGCCTGCTGCATCCGCTTGTTTGATAACTCCTGTTTAATTCCAACACCAACTGGTATTCTATGCAACCCCCTGAACGCTATGATGACTAACGGTATGTGCACAAGGCTGAGGGCTATGGACAACCTTGACATCTCACTTTTGATAACGCTGGCGGTTTATGCTGGTTTGGCAGGTCTTTATCTACTGGTGATACCTGGGGCCCTGTTTTTCTATCTAAAACAGCGATGGAACGTAGCGACATCTATCGAGCGTTTGCTGATCTATTCCCTGGTGTTTGTGTTTTTCCCAGGCATGTTGCTGCTGTCGCCGTTCTTAAATTTCAGACCCCAGCGCCGTGAGATTTAGCCATGCGTCGGATTGATGTAATCGGCATCGGCCTAGGCGTTTTTATGGCTGGCGGCGGCCTGTATCTGGCCCTCTCGCTAGCGGGTCTAGACGGCATTTCGGCGGGTATCTGGAGCCAGGTCGTTTTTACCGGGGGACTGTTGGGCTGGGTGCTGACCTACCTAACTCGGGTGTTTTCCCAAAGAATGACCTACAATCAGCAGCTGAAAGACTATGAGGATGCGGTCCTTCAAAAACGTTTGGATGAAATGTCCGATCAAGAGCTAGCTCAGCTGCAGGCTGAACTGGAGGCGGAAAAAAAGTCCGACCCAACGTCTTAGGAGCCCCACCTTTATTTACCCCACCTATATTTAATGGACATCTACACAACCATGGGTAAATCGGTTTCAGCTCAGTTTCAGGCCGTGCGTGACCAGCAGGGCTGTGCGCTTATTCCATTTATTACGGCTGGCGACCCCGATTTAGCGACGACGGCGGCGGCTTTGAAAGCGTTGGACCAAGCCGGTGCCAGCCTTATCGAGCTGGGGGTGCCCTATTCCGATCCGCTAGCCGACGGTCCGGTGATCCAGGCGGCGGCCACCCGAGCCATAGGGCGCGGGGTTACCCTGGATGCGGT
Source organism: Cyanobacteria bacterium P01_H01_bin.26 (assembly GCA_038748225.1). Taxonomy (GTDB): domain Bacteria; phylum Cyanobacteriota; class Cyanobacteriia; order Phormidesmidales; family Phormidesmidaceae; genus Leptothoe. Next base: position 25,119 of record JBCDJC010000006.1, read on the forward strand.
GTTAGAGCTGGTAACCGAAATATCGCCGCAGCTATCGGCACCCATTGTGCTATTTACCTACTACAATCCCATCCTCAATCGAGGTATCAAAACGTTTTTGCAGGACATTTACCGAGCGGGGGCACGGGGGCTGGTAGTGCCCGATCTGCCCTTAGAAGAAATGGAGGTCCTGCTGCAGCCAGCCCAGGAGATTGGTATTGAGGTAACTTTGCTGGTGGCACCAACCACCCCCAAGGAGCGGATTGTTGCGATCGCACAGCGGTGTCAGGGATTTATTTATCTAGTTAGTGTAACTGGCGTGACCGGCGTACGCCGGCAGATAGAAAGTCGCGTCCAGGATCTATTGCAGGAACTGCGGGCCGTTACCGATAAGCCCATCGGGGTGGGATTTGGTGTCTCATCTCCAGAGCAAGCGACCCAGCTAAAACAATGGGGCGCCGATGGCGTGATTGTCGGTAGCGCCTTTGTCAAACGTCTGGCCCCGGACGGTGAGATGATTACTCCAGCCCAGGGTATCTCTGATGTTGAAAGTTTTTGTCGGCAGCTCAAGGCGGCCCTAAGGTAACAACATAAACAAACCCCTTAGGCACCAGATCGTCAGCCAAATCCTCAATGTTTTACCCTGCGGGTAGAGACTTGCAGGTAAATAAGGTACCCGCCAATAGAGCCTTTCCCCTTTCCCTTTAACCCTTCCCCACGCTACTCCGGGGATTTTTTTCTTGGCAGATCCCTCAGCTGTGTAAACTCTTTTTGACCATAGGCAGAATAGTTTTGGCAATAAAGTATCTGTCGGCATCTATCGACATCCGGTTACGGACTGCTGCTAAATATGTCGGAGCGTGAAGTTCAACAATTCTTCACGTTCGTTTAAGCGATCTTCAACGAGCGGTCAACTCTCTCGTAGGTCAGTACATGGGAGCAGCGATCCCCACGAATTCAATAGCATCAATGGCTGAAATATGGAGAAAATCCTTGACTTCTCATCAATCTTTCCTGATGAGGCACTAGCCAGCAGGGGGCGCTCAACATTGTCTGGTGTTGTCAGGTATTGCACTCCTCCAAAGCAGAGTGTAATAATCTGTGACCAGAAATAACCGTACAAATACGGCAAAAGTCCTTGATTTATAGATTGTCGAACGCCCGTAGTCAGTGTTTTTCCCCAAGTTCTTGAGCAGATATTTGCTGAAGAGTTTTGTGGTGTTTTGTGGTTATTCATATTGTTGTCACAAATTATTGCTTCTAGTTGCTTGTTAGACAAAGGCAATGTTATTAGCTACTTGCCTTGTTATTGGTGTCCGTGAGGGGTTATGAGAGTTTTGAAAAATCGTCCTGGAGGTGCCATAGGGCACCTGCTTAAATCTGTCAGCTTTTTCTTAGTGGGTGTTCTAATGAGCACCCTGCTAATGTATGCCCATGCCCCGGTGATGCCTGTGGGCGCCCAGGTGCAGATTACAAATACCGCTGCGGGAGCCTTTGACGACCCGAGCGATCCAAACCGTCAGAGAAGTATAGGTAGCAGCAACGACACGACAATCGGAGCACCGGCGGTGGGTGATCAGTTCCTGAGGCTGACAAAAACAGCGGACAAGTCAGCGGCTGAACCGGGTGATGTGGTCATTTATCGCCTTTTGGTGGAGAACCTAAGTGATGTTCCCGCCACTCCCCTGACCGTTGTCGACAATCTACCCCGAGGGCTGGAATACATCGAAGATTCGGTAAATACTTCCCCTACCCCCCCCAACCTGACATCCTTTAGCGTTTCAGAGCGGCAGCTTACGTTCCAATTTGATTCCCTGGCCGCTGGCGCTTTAGTTCAAATTCTCTACGCTGTCACCCTGACACCTGACTCCGTACGCGGGTCCGGTGTTAACGTCGCCAGTGCTTCTGCCCCTGGCTTTCCAACGGTTCAGGCCGAGTTCCGCTTGACCATTCGCCCCGGCATCCTATCGGACTGTGGCACCATCATCGGTCGGGTCTTTGTGGACCGCAACTTTGATGGCGAACAGCAAACCGGCGAACCCGGTGTTCCCAACGCGGTCGTCTATATGGATGACGGTAACCGGATTATTGCCGATCCAGACGGCCTATTTTCCATGGCCAACGTGGTGTCGGGTAACCGGGTTGGGGTTTTAGATCTGAGCAGTTTGCCCGGTTACACCTTGGCCCCCAATCTCTACCGCTTAGAAAACAACAGTCAGTCTCGACTGGTGCGTTTAGAAGCGGGTGGTCTAGCACGTATGAACTTTGCAGTAACACCGACCTATGGGGAGGGGCAGAACTAATGAAAACGCGTCTGTTATCAAATTCTATTTGTTTAGGTTTGCTCACTGCGCTGCTGCAGCCAGCCCAAGCAGCCCAGGAGCCCCCCACCCCATCGGCCGACGTGCTGCCAGCGCAGGATGCAGGTGAGTCTTTAAACCGCTTGGCCCAGGCCAGTGATGATCTGCCCAGCGATCTGCTCGATTTAGAAACCCTGCCCGTTGAGGAAGACCCCGGCGAAGCGGATGGGTTTATTGACGGCACGATTATCCGTGATGTCCCCAGTATTCTGCCGCCGCTGATTGAGGGTGCCCTGGGCGACGAGCTGAGTGTAGAGCTGGCGCCCACGGGGGATTCGTTTATTCCGGCAGATGGTCGGTCCACCCTAAGCCTGGCGGGGCAGGTGTTAGATAGCGCCGGACGGCCCATTCGCGAAGATGTGGTGGTGACCCTAACGGCATCAGCGGGTACCTTTATCGGGGCCGACTATGACATTGATCGGGGTGGTTTTCAGCTACTGGCGCGCCAGGGGGAGTTTGAGGTGGAGCTGCGCTCTTCCTTAGAGGCGCAAGCGGTGACCGTGCGGGCCAGCGTTGACGGCCGTGAAGCCCTGGGTCTGCTGGATGATGCAGACACGGCCCAGATGCCTGCAGCCGAGCTGGATGCCTACTCCCAGGTCAATTTTACGACCCCCTATCGACCTTCCCTGGTGGCGGGGGTGGTCGATTTTCGCTTTGGCCCCGGCGCGACCGATTTTTGGGGTCGCTACGCTGACTTTCTAGACCCAGACAATATCGGGGACTATGAAGCTGACTTGGACGCCGGTATTTTTGCCACCGGTACCATCGGCAGCTGGTTGCTAACAGCCGCTTTCAATAGCGATCGCGCCTTAAATGAGCGCTGTAACGACAACCGACTCTACGGCGATGTCCAAAACTGTGAGCAGACCTATCCCACCTATGGGGACAGCTCTACCACCGACTATTTAACCCCGTCGATTGATAGTTTTTACGTTCGTTTCCAGCAGGACTCCCAGCTGGTGGGCGGCGAGCCCAACTTCTTTATGTGGGGTGACTACGATACGGCGGAGTTTTCTCGATTCTCCCAGGAGTTTTCGGCGCTCAACCGTCAGCTCCACGGATTTAAGGGGAACTACACCTTTGGCAATGGGCTACAGCTCACCGCCCTTTATGCCAACAATATCCGGGCGCTTCAGCGGGATACCATTGTGCCCGACGGCACCAGCGGCTACTATTTCCTATCCCGGCGGCTGGTGTTAGCCGGTAGTGAAGATATCTTCTTTGAAACTGAGGAACTCAATCGACCGGGAACGGTGATTGAGCGGGTACGACTGACGCGCGGGGTGGACTACTCGATTGATTACGATCGCGGGGCAATCCTGTTTAACAATCCCGTTTCTTCGGTGGATGCTAACCCATTTGGTCCGGCTTTGGTGCGCCGTATTGTCGCCACCTATCAGGTGGACGGCGACGATGACGACGGCGATTTGTTCGGAGGACGGCTGCAGTACAACTTTGATACCAGCCTTGACTCGCCCAGCTGGGTGGGGGCCTCGGCCATTTTTGAAGACCAGGGGGCGCAGGAATTTAGCCTGGTGGGGGTGGATGCCCTATTGCAGCTAGGCGACTCCGGGCAGCTGGTGGCGGAACTGGCTCGCTCATCCCTGGACAATCCGACTGTGGATGAAAGCGGCACAGCGGTACGGGTTGAGGCGACGGGTAAAATTACGCCTGACCTGGCCGGTACCGCCTACTTTAGGGAGGCCGATAGCGGTTTTCGCAACACCGCTACCACCAGCTTTAGGGCAGGCCAAACCCGCTGGGGCGGACAGCTGGGCTATAACCTGAGCGAAAATACCCAGCTGCAGGTACAGTTTGACCGCGAGCGCAACCAGGGAAATGAAGATCTGATTCCGACTACCCTGGATCAGCTGCTCAATCCGGGGCTGGTGCGCACGGATGGGGCCACGGTTAACAACTCGATCACCACGGTGCGGGCCGGGGTGCAGCAGCAGTTTGGCGCCATCACCGGCAATCTGGATTGGGTTTATCGCGATCGCAACGATCGCGTCACTGGAGACGATGTGGAATCCAGCCAGCTATCGGCGGGGCTAACCTGGCCCCTGGCTGAGAAGCTGACCTTTAGAACCCAAACCGATATTGCCCTGGGCGACGAAGACGAAGCCTATCCAGGCCAGACCGTTGTCGGTCTTGACTGGGATGTGCTGCCGGAGGTCACCCTAAGGTTTGCCCAGCGGTTTTTCCATGACGACGACATCACCCCCGATGCCCTGACGACGGTCGATGCCCTGGTCAACTATGACCTCACCGACAACACCCACCTGACCGGTCGTTACTCCATCCTCGGTGCCAACAACGGCATGAGCGGCCAAGGCGCTTTGGGGTTAAACCATCGGATTAACCTTGGCCCTGGTTTACATGCGGATTTGGGTTTCCAGCGACTATTTGGCGACAGTCTGTCATCAATTACCGGCGGTACCCAGTTTGTCCAGCCCTATGCGGTCGGACAGTCAGCCGCTTCCCTGGGGTTAGTTAGCGGCACCACCTACACCATGGGTTTGGAATACACCAATAATTCTGCCTTCCAAGCCAGCGCTCGATTTGAACACCGTGACTCTGAAGATGGAGACAATACGGTGATTACCGCTTCGGCTGCCGGTAAACTGTCAGACGCCCTCAGCACCCTGGTGCGGATTGAACATGCCAACTTTGCCAACCAAACGATTACCGACCGTTTGAACAGTTCCACTAGCGCGCGGTTGGGGTTGGCCTACCGCAATCCCCACAGCGATAAGTTTAACGGGCTGTTGAGCTACGAATATGCCATTAACCCATCCAGCACACCGAACTCCCTGCTGGTAGGGGCCGGGTCCGACTCCATCCAGGAACATACCTTAGCCATGGAAGGCATCTACGCCCCTAGCTGGCGTTGGGAGTTCTATGGTAAGTACGCGTTGCGGGCCACCAACGCGGACCTTGATTCCCTGGGGGTAACCTCATCGAACGCCATTCACCTGGGGCAGTTGAGAGCTACCCACCGGTTTGCCTACCGCTGGGATATTACCGGGGAAGTCCGCTATATTACCCAGCCTGAAACCAACTATGACGAAGTTGGCTTTGCCCTGGAAGCTGGCTACTACATGACCCCGGATCTGCGACTTGGGGTGGGCTACAGCTTTGGGAGTGTAAACGATCGCTCCCTGGGCGGCAGCGGCTATCGGTCCGACGATGGCCCCTACATAGGCGTCACCTTTAAGGTCAACGAGCTGTGGGATCAGTTTGGCCTCCAGCAGGTGGCACCCGAGCAGCAGGAAGAGTCACTGGTTACACAAACAACTGACGGGGGTGAGGAGTAATGAAAACGTCTATGCACATATCCAAGCTAGTGGGGACGGCCACCCTGGCAGCGACCCTACCACTGATGACCCAGGCCGCTGGTGTGGCGGCCACACCCTATGCGGTGGTGGTCAACGCAGCCACCGATGGCGCTATTCGCCCCGATGATGCGCTGACCCTGCGCGAGGCCATTGGGGTGGTCAATGGCACCCTACCGGTCAGTAGCCTGAGCCCCGCGGAGCAGGCTCAAGTCACCCCGGCCACCAGCCCGTCCATTGGTTTTGGCCTGGCGGACAGCACCACCATTGAGCTGGTAGCCCCCCTACCGCCAATTATGGCAGCGGATACCTTAGTGGATGGAACTAGCCAACCGGGCTACGGGCCGATTTCCACCACAGATACCATGGTGACTCCGGTCCCCACGCCGGTGGTGGCCCTCACACCGGCCCCAGGGGCTGAGGTTTTTCGCGGGTTAACCATCACCGCCGATAACGTTACGGTGCGGGGGCTGAGCCTATACGGGTTTTCAGCTAGCCATCGCTCAACCCAAACCACCCCCCCCGCCGATATTTTTATTACCCACCTGCCGGCTCCAATCGACGCGGGTCTGCCGGAAAGTCCACCCAGCTGGCAAGAGCTACGCCCCGATGCAGACTCAGATCCGCCGGTCGGTGTTGTCATTGAAGATAGCTGGCTAGGGATGTCCCCATCGGGACAAATGCCATCCGAGGACCAAATGTCCGCCCTGGGAGTATTTGTTTTCAACGGTCTAGATACGGTGGTTCAGCGTAATCGGATCGAATTTCATGAGGGTAGCGGCATTATTACCGGTGCCCAGGCTATGGGTCTAGATGTCACTGAGAATACGATGCGGGCCAACGGTTTGGCGGGTATTCCCGACGCTATTCGTCTGGATGGCAATATTGACGGAGCCCAGATCCACGGCAACCTGATGTGTGGCACCGACGGCAGCGGCGTCTTTATGTTTAAGCCGGAAGGGTCAGCCCGGATCTATGCCAACGATATTCGGTTTAACGGACGGCGGTTTAGACGGGCGGCGGTTTATCTGATGGGGAACGGCCATGAGGTCACTGAGAATAGTATTCAGCATCAGCCCGGGCCTGGGGTTGCGATCGCATCCTACCCCCACAGCGCGGGCAATATTATCCGCGACAACCGGTTTGCCGCCCTCGACGGCCTCAGCGTGGACCTGGGGTATAACCATGACACCGGTATCCAGGACTATCAGCGCACCGACGGTCCCAACCCGCCGCGCAACTCCTCTATGCGACGGCGAGACACCGCCAACGGAGCCATCAACGCCCCTGAATTTGACGACTACCTGTTTCCGGTCAGCGACGGTCAAGCCAAGCTTAGCGGCATCGCCGATCCAGGAACGGCCATTGATATTTACACCGTTGTTGATCGCAAGGGATACTACGGCGCACTCAATCAATATGTCGCCACCGTCTCCGCAGATGAGACCGGCAGCTTTAACGTTGGCGTCGATGTTCCAGACGGGACGCTGCTGAGCGCCATCGCCACCGATGACACCTATGGCACCTCCGAGCCCTCAGCCATTACCGCCATCGGCACGCTTGGAGACGGCCCCACGACTCCGACGATACCCAGCTGTGAAATTGCTCAAGATCCGCCGGAACCAGAGCCTGAACTCCCCCCAGAGCCGTTGCGGCTGCGGATTCCTCGCAACATTCACTTTGCCCTAGATCGATCGGACATCTCACCTAAATCCGCCGCCATTATGGATGAGATTGTTGCGGCCCTACAGGAATATCCGTTTATCACCGTTGAACTCCAGGGACATACTGACCCCCGAGCCAGCAATGCCTACAACCAGGCCTTGGGCGAACGGCGCGCCCTCGCCGCTAGAAACTATCTGCTACAGCAGGGAATCGCCCCTGAGCGCATGAGAATTCGCTCCTTTGGCGAAACTCAACGGGTATCCAGCGGCAGCGGTCGGCTTGAATACGCCCGCGATCGCCGCACTGAATTTATCTTTACCGATACTCGCGGTCTTGACATCATCTACGAAAATTTGGAAACAGATTTGCAGCTTGAATAAGACCTTTTTTAACTTGCCAACCTGTCAGTCATTAGTAGAGAATTCAACCGTGAAAATTTGTCATAATCATTCCAAGAAAAAGCACTACTCAGGTCTTTATCCAGCTGGCATACAGCGTTCTAAGAAGGAATATTGCAAGAAAAAGTTGGGTCAGGTTTTAGCCTGGAGCTTACCCCTGGTGAGTTCACTATTGCTCGTACCCAACGCCCAAGCCCAGGTGGCTACATCTCTAGACTGGGGCGTAGAAGGTGGAGGTGGAGTGGATTTTCCAGAGGGTACTACTCAAAACACCTACACAGACGTCGGAGGTAGTGGAGTAGATGTGCGAGTTACCGTTGGAGGAGACGTCGGTAACAATGGCAACCCTAACCTCAACCTGACCGACTCTGCTTTTGTTAGTCCGGCCCCCCCCGATGAAACCCTGCTCATTAATCTTTTGGGGAATAACGGTGATGAAGCCACCGTTACTATCGAGTTCTTTCTGACAGGGACCACTACACCTGTTGATGTTACTCTGGCATCTTTTCCTATTTATGATCTAGACATACTGATTAATAACGGTACAGTCTCTTGGCAGGACGAAGTTGTGGTGTCTGCGTCCTCAGGAGGAACCCCAATAGCTGGCCTGACAACCAGCGATGGACCTGCTGTCAACGAAGGCATATTTAACCAGGAGGTGATTGGACCTAATTCAGTTACCATCACTGGAGCTGCACCAGGTGATGACCCCAACAACCCGGCTAATAACGCCAACTCACCCAGAACACCAGCTGCGACCAATCCTCCACAGACCTCACTAGAGTTTCAAAATGGTAACGTTACGGTCGACATTCCAAATGCCGCTGATACCATTTCACTGTTGTTCCGTAATGGTCCGGGTACGCAAGACTTTGCTCCCCACGCCATTGCCATAGGAGACATCGCCTTTACCGCCCCTGTCCTTGAAAATCCCGCCATTGGTGTATCCAAACAGGCGGTGTCTGCCACAACTCTGGCCAATGGCAACTTTGAAGTTGTCTATGAAACAACGGTTGAAAACTTAGGCGATGTCGCCCTAAACAACGTTCAACTCACAGAAGACCTGGATGGCACCTATGGAGAAGGCGCTTTTACCATTACTGCCCCACCCACCTTCACGGCCCGGGGTTTAGCTGGGGAAGTTGCCCTTACCCCCAATCCCAACTTTGATGCCGATGCCCCCAATGGCACGCCCGGTGACACCAGCATTTTGGCAGCGGGTCAAACCCTCCAGGTAGGAGAAAATTCTACATTCCGATTTACCGTTGAAGTTGATAGCACCCTGATTACGACGCCTGATACCTTTTTGAATCAAATTGAGGCCACCGGTGTTTCCCCCGGTGGAACTAACGTCGACGATCTTTCAGACGATGGGGTTGAGCCAGACCCAAATCCAAATGATGGACAGCCGGGGGATGGTCCTGACGAAGATACCCCCACACCGGTAACGCTACCGCCTGCTCCGACACCGGCCATCGGTGTCTCTAAACGAGTTGTGTCTGCCGTCACCCAACCCGATGGTGACTTTGAGGTGGTGTATGAAACCACCGTTGAAAACCTCGGTGGAGTTACCCTGACCAACGTTCGACTGGTGGAGGACTTGGACCCCACCTATGGAGAGGGAAGTTTTACCATTATTTCCCCCCCCACATTCACAGCTCGGGGCGTTGCTGGGGAAGTAACGCTGGCAGCAAATGCCGCCTTTGATGGCGATGCCCCCAATGGCACGCCAGGTGATACGGAGATTTTAGCCGCCAATCAAACCCTCCAAATTGGTGAGAGTTCCACCTTCCGGTTCACCGTTGAAGTTGATAGCGCTTCACCCACCCTGGGGCCTGTGCCGGGAACATTTGAAAACCAAATTGAGGCCATCGGCACCTCACCAACAGGTGCACCCGTTAATGATTTATCCAATGATGGCACCGAGCCAGACCCAAATCCAGGTGACGGACAGCCGGGGAATGGCCCCAATGAAGATACACCCACACCGGTGACGCTACCCCCCGTACCGGCCCCGGCAATCGGGGTGTCTAAACGGGTTGTTTCGGCTAGTACTCAAGCCGATGGTGACTTTGAGGTGGTGTATGAAACCACCGTTGAGAATTTGGGTGATGTAGTGCTGACGAACGTACAGCTGACTGAAGACCTGGATCCCACCTACGGGGAGGGAAGTTTCACCATTCTTGTACCGCCAACATTTACAGCCCGCGGGCTGGCAGGGGAGGTCACCCTTGCGGTCAATGCTGGTTTTGATGCCGATGCCCCCAACGGCACCCCTGGCGACACCAATATTTTGGCGGCTGGTCAAACACTCCAGGTCGGTGAAAATTCCACATTCCAGTTCACGGTAGAAATTGATAACGACTCACCCACCCTGGGGCCGATACCGGGAACCTTTGAAAACCAAATTGAGGCTGTGGGTACACCACCGACAGGGGCACCCGTAAGCGACCTGTCCGATGACGGCACCGAGCAAGACGCAAATCCCAACGATGGCCAACCGGGGAATGGGCCTGATGAAAATACGCCCACACCGGTTGTTTTGCCCCCCACACCGGTGATCGGTGTGGCTAAACAGGTCGTATCTACTGCAATTGAACCTGCAGGGACCTTTGGCACCGACACGGTCCGGGTGACCTACAGTATTGTCGTTGCCAATGTTGGTACGGTTCCTTTGGAACAGGTGCAGCTAGATGAGAACCTGGACACTGTCTATGGTACCGGGACGTTTCAGGTCGTTAGCCTGACGCCCACGGGGGGGGCGACTACGGTAGCGGCGGACCCTGCCTTTGATGGTATCGGCGGCGGGAATACAACACTACTGGCCGATACGGCGGGTACCCCAACCGGTACCCTGGCGATTGGGGCCACCAGCACATTCCAGCTGGTGGTGGATGTGAATGCTGGCAGTCCAAACCTAACACCGGCCCTACCGGGTCCCTATGACAACCAGATCGAGGCAAATGCTACGGACGCGGCTGGCAATCCCACTAGCGATCTGTCCGACAGCGGTACCGATGTTGACCCGGATGGCGATGGTGACCCCAATGAAGATGGGCCAGAAGATCCTGATAACCCGGCCAATGATGGGAGTGAAAACACGCCCACGCGGGTCAGATTTTCACCCGATTTGCGGCTGGTTAAACGCATCACCCGCGTGACTAGGGGTGGCGCAGATGTGGCGATCGCAAATATCGGCTCATTTAATGACCAGGCTGGCGATACCAATGACAATACCCTGGCCACCCTGTCGGGCAACAGCTTACCCCTCGGTCTAGCCAACATCACCGATGAGCTCCAGTCGGGGGATATTGTTGAGTACACCGTTTATTTCTTCAACGCGGGGTTGGGGACAGCCGAGAACCTAGAATTTTGTGATGAGCTACAGCCCCCCAGTGTGCTGCAGCCCACCAGCCTAACGCTAGCTCAGCCAACGGCGCTCTCCGCCGCAGGCACCACCCTTAACTTTTCTAATATTGGTCCCCTATCTCCAAGAGCACCGCTCTCAACGTTGGAACCCTCCTGTATTTCTGCCCCTGGCTCATTTCCATCGGGGATACCCGCCGGGGGTTTGGGTGTGGGCGCCGGGGGCGGTGTTGTTGTCGGTGGACCGACATCTGGCCTCAATATCGATGCGAATAGCGTAGGCGCCTTCCGTTTCGAAATTCAGATCCCCTAGGGATAAATAGGAACAAATAGGAACAAAAACGACTCAAACTCGACTATAGGCCCTTTAGCATGGCACCTGTCTTCCATGCTAAAGGGCTGTTTACTATCTGGGTAACCTCTAGGCAAACACACCGTAAACCCAAGCGCGGCATTCTATTTAATGGCGTTTAGATTTGACTCAAAACTGACATTGGTACCCCACGGTGGATTGGGCAACCGCATGAGAGCCATCGATTCTGCTGTTGTGCTGAGTCAAAAACTACAAAAATCCCTAACTGTGATTTGGCTTGAGAATACCCCTCAGCTGCGATGTCCCTTTGAGCGGCTATTTCAACCCCTGTCCCAGGTATCCCTGGTCTCACCTGCCGTCGCATCGCTTTATTTAGATCCCCAAACCGTCCAGGGCACAACCCAGCTAAAAAAGACTTTGCTGACTCTATCGGCCAGTTTTTTTCAAACACTCAGCTTCCAAAAAATCATTGACAACGATGGGACCATCGATCTGATTCAAACGGATCGCCTAGGCACCCTGGCCAACTACCAAAGCGTGATGATTCTCACCGATCGCAGCTTTTACCCCACCAATACCTATGCATTGTTTAAGCCGATTCCAATTTTAGAAAATGCAATTGAAGCTCGAACCGTCGCCTTTAACCAAAACACCATCGGACTACACATTCGTAGGGGCGATCATAAAAAATCAGCTGAACATAGTCCGTTACGTTTGTTTGTCGATGCCATCGAGCAAGAAATTGTTCAAAATATAGACACCAACTTTTACCTAGCCTCGGATTCACTCCTGATAAAACAACAGCTGATAGACCAGTTTGGCGATCGCATTATCACCCACCTAGCCCCCACTAGCCGCAACAGCGAGCAGGGTATGCAGGACGCAGTGGTAGACCTATATGCCCTATCACGCACCCGAAAAATTTATGGTTCCTACTGGAGTTCCTACTCCCGGGTTGCCGCCAATCTCTCAAATATTGAACTCGTTATCTTAAACAATCCCCACGGTCTACCATGATGTTCTCAAAACGTAGTCGTCTGTTGATCTGTGGGTTTTATGGTCACCACAATTTGGGAGATGAGGCCATGCTGGCAGGTATGCTCTGCCTGCTAAAACCCTGTTTAGGTCCTGACTATCTCAGCCAGATCACGGTTTATTCCAACGATCCCGATGACACAGCTCGGCGTCACGGTGTGGCCACCTTGCGCAATCAGTTTCCCCGCCGCCGCCGGGAACAGTGGCGTAAATGGGTTGAGCACACCCTGGCGCTATGGCGGCATCAGTATTTCATTTTGGGCGGTGGCGACCTGCTGAGGGATTCACCCCAGCGAGAGGTGGCCACCGCCTGGCTGCAGCCGCTCCAACGGGCTATGGATCTGGGCTGTCAAACGATTGTATTGGGCATCAGCGTTGGCGACATTTGGCGGCCTGAGACCAAGGCTGCCATTGCCCACACCTTAAACCAGGTCAACCTGATCGCTGTTCGCGACCGACAGTCCCAAAAGCAGCTACAACAGATAGGTGTCACCTGTCCCATTAATGTCATCAGTGACTTGGCTCTCCAGGCCATATCAACACAGCCGCCCCCTGGCACCGCCGCCGTCGCTCCTAAGATCGGCATCTCCATACGATCTCTAGCCGGCCGTTTGCCCCATCTAGACCACGCCGCCGAACAACGGTTTTATGGAGAAATGGCCAAAATCATCGACTATTTGATTGAACATAAAGACGCTGCGATTTCACTACTCCCGTTTCAGGCTTATCCGCCAACCTATGGACACCGTCCCGTCGACGATGATGAAAAGGCGATCGCAGCGGTCCTAGAACAAACTCACCACAGCCAGCAGATCACGGTTCACACCGCCTTTGATTCCATAAAACAGGCACTCGATACGCTAAAGTCGTTGGACCTGGTCATTGGTACTCGACTCCATTCGCTGATTTTGGCAGGCGGGTTGGGGATTCCGCTATTGGCGGCGGTCTACGATAAAAAGGTGTCCGGGTTTATGGCTGAAATGGATCAGCTAGAAAACAGCATTGCGGTCGAACAGTTTACGTTGGCGACCGTCAAACCGCGCCTAGACTATCTCCTGACCCACCAGCGGCAAACCCGCCAGGCGATTGAAGCCGCCATGTCTGGGTATCGTCAACAAATTATTCCTGTTGCCGATCGGCTGGATCACTTATTTAATAGCTGATGGTGACGAGTATCTCCCCCCATGGCCCAGGGCCCATATTTATTGTCGGTATGCCCCGCTCTGGAACAACGCTGCTGACCAGTATGCTATCGACCCATCCCAGGATTGCGATCGCACCCGAAACCCACTATCTCTGCTACTGGCAGCGAGAATATCAGGCCCTAGATCTGGCTGATCCCCAAGACTTTGAGCGTTTTTGGCAGGCCCTTAGCCACAGCCAGCGATTCTCCTATTTTGGTATCAACGCCCACAAAACACGAGAGCGCATTTTAGCAAAGGGGTCTCCTTGCCATCACCATATCCTATGGGGGTGGCTAGAAGAATATGCCCGCACTGTCCATAAACCCCGCTGGGGAGAAAAAACCCCGCTCCACTATCAGCATTTGCACCAGCTCTTTACCTGGTTTCCCCAGGCCCAGGTAATCTGGATGCTTCGAGACCCCAGAGCCGTAGCCGCCTCCTTACAAAAAGTCCCCTGGGCCAGCCGCTACACCCATGTCCATGGGCAACAATGGCAGGAGAGCCTCACCCAGTTCGAACAAAATTGGCAAAAAGATACCCGCGTCAGGCTGCTGTCCTATGAAAATCTGGTACAACAGCCGGAAAAATCCCTCATAGCCCTCTGTCAGTTTCTCGGCGAAGCCTACACCCCTGACATGATAGGAGCGCGATCTAAGACCCACACCCCCATCATCAACCGTCAGGGCTGGGCAGCGCAGCACCTGAACTCAGCTCTGCAGCCCTTATCTGTTGGGGCTATCCATAAATGGCAACACACCCTTGCCCACCATCAAATCGAAATTATCGAATCACTCACGTTTCCCCAAGCCGCCGATTATGGCTATGTACCCCGGGTGATGTCCCCCTTGGGTACCTATGCTCGCTGCAGATTGACCCTAGAAAAGCTGCGGGTGAAACTTGATCGCAAGCTGGCCCACTGGCAAACAAACCTGACTCAGCAGCCTAGAAAAACAGGAACGCATATTGGAGCAGGCCCCAAATAACGCTGTTAGGCAGAAAATAGGCTCAATAGCTGTTCTCGTACAGACTGAATGCCAGTCTGTCAAACCCATTCGCCGATTCTTTACGATTTTCTCGAATTTTGCAAGAAATCCGAGACTCTATTCCCTAAATATGTTCAGCATCTAGACTAGCGCTATTCAATGTCCTACTATTAGAACGACCAATTTAAGCCCCAAACCACAGCCCCCAATATCACTGTGGTTTCAACCGAATGGCCACCCTTAAACAACAGTTACGACTCTACCGCGATCTTATCCAAACTGAGTCAAATCAGTCATCCCAGCGATTTATTATTTTTGGTCGAGGGCGTTCGGGCAGCACAGCCCTAGTCAGCCTACTCAACTGTTTACCTAAGGTATATTGTGACGGTGAAATCTTGGAGCAGCGAGTGCTCTGGCCCCAGTCATATGTTAGAGCTAAAGCCCACACCGTCCAAGCCTGTGCCACCGTTTACGGGTGTAAAATTCTGAGCTACCAGCTCCGGGACATACAACACATTACCCAGGGCTCAAATTTTTTGCACCAGCTCAACGTCGCTGGTTTTCAGATTATTTACCTTAGACGGGAAAATCTCCTCGACCATGCCATTTCCAACATTCGCGCCCGCAGCTTTGGCTTTCATCAAGGAAGAACGGCCCATACATGGCGGCAAATGAAGGTCTATGCAAATCCAAGCACCGTCGTTGACTGGATCAACAAAAGTCATGATCTATGGGACTATGAAACCTCATTATTGCGGGGGCTCCCCCATCTAGCCCTCACCTATGAAAAGGATTTAGCTGACGAAGCCCAACACCAGTCGACAATCAACGCTATCTGTCGCTACCTTTCAATCCAGTCCAAACCGGTCCTGAGCCACTACCAAAAGGTCTCACCACAGTCACTGCAAGCATCCGTGGCCAACTACGACGAACTAGTTGACTATCTAAAATACACCCCCTATTATCACTATCTACCCCTAGAAACTGTTTGCCGCTAACCTCGCTCACAGCGCCATGGCAATGGCATGATAAAAGCTGCACGTTGAGCTGATGCCCTGTTTTTGTCAAGCCCCCCTGAGCAAGTCCCCCTTGAGCAAGTCCCCCTTGAGAAGGAGTAGTTCCCTTGCACCGCACCCTCTTTCTCGTTCAGGTGCAACCCTATCCACTCAGTGGAGGAGTTTCCCTACGCAATTGGCAAAATATTAACCTTTTGGCACAACAGGGATCGGTGGGTATTTTTTCCCTGTATAAGGGCAGCGCTGACCCAGCTCTGTTGCCCTTGGCAGCCCGCTGGCACCATTACGATCTATCGGCACCGTCTCGCCCGCTCCGAGAAAAGATCCAGCGGCGTCTTTGGTGGCTACGGCCAACCGCCAACGCCCGAGCCGACTGGCTATATACCCGAGGGGCGGCCCAACAGCTACGCCACTATATTGCCGACTTTAACCCCACTCTGATTGTGGTTGAGGAGATTTGGTTCTATCGGTATCTGCCGCTACTAAAACAAGCCGGATGTCCTCTGATTTTAGATAACCACAATGTTGAGGGGGACGACAGTCGCTATCGAGGCGTCGCTCGCATTACTCCCCAGGTACTGGCTAGAATACGGCGGGTCGAAGAGAATTTTATCCGGGCGGTCGACCAGGTTTGGCTGTGTAGCCAGCAGGATGTGGGTCTGGCATGTACGCTATACCCAACGGTGAAAACAGCGGCCCATGCTATCCCCAACGGGGTTGATCCCAATTATTATCAAGCGGGCTCCCCCGTCCCCCGGGCTGCCAATACCCTCCTCTACCTGGGACGGTTCTCCTACCAGCCCAATGCCGAGGCGGCGGCTATTTTGCTCAACCAGATCTATCCGTTGCTAAGCGCTGCTAGCTGTCGTCTCCTGCTGGTGGGCTGCGACCCGACAGAGGAGATGCAACGGGCCGCCCAGGCTGACCCGCAAATTATGGTCACGGGCCAGGTGGAGGATATTCGTCCCTATTTAGCGACGGCGACGGTGATGGCAGTTCCCCTCCAAAAAGGCAGCGGTACCCGACTCAAGCTGATTGAGGCCTTTGCCGCTAAATGTCCGGTGGTGAGTACGGCTAAGGGGGCTGAAGGACTGGACGTCGAGGATGGCAAACATCTACTTTTAAGGGAGTCGCCCGCAGCCATGGCCGGGGCCATTTTACACCTGTGGCAGCAGCCCCAAATGGCTCAAGCACTGGCAGATCAAGCCCATAAACGATTTTTGGAGCGCTATGCCTGGGCCGCTGTGGGTCAGAATATTCAAGCGGCCCTCGGTCAGCTGCCGGGGGGCGCACCCATGCTTTGATCTAGGATCATGCCCCAACTCCAAGCGATTTCTGAGCCACCCGGCGTCAGCGTCATCATACCGCTGTATAACAAGGCGGCCTATGTCGAAAAGACCCTGGCTTCGGTTTTATCGCAAACCCGTTATCCCCAGGAAATCATTGTGGTCAATGATGGCTCCACCGACGATGGGCCTGACCTGGTCAAGGCCCTGGGGGATGAGCGCATCACACTGATACACCAGGAGAATCAAGGTCCTGGCAGCGCCCGTAACCGAGGATTACGGACAGCAACGGCTCCCTATGTTGCTTTTTTGGATGCGGATGATGAGTGGCTACCCAATTTTTTGGAAGTGACCCTGGCCCACCTGAGCCACCATGCTGACTGTGTCCTCTGTCTAACGGGACAGTATCGCGGGGCTAAGCGTTTGGACTGGGGCAAAACGCTTAGCCCCCTGGGGATCGGGTCCGGGCGATGGCAGCTGCCGCCGGATTTACCCCCGGAGCGGCACAAGCCCAATATTGACGTTCTCCATTCTGGGGCAATTGTGTGCGATCGCACCGTCATCAACCGGTTTGGTGGCTTCTACGCCAAGGATCGCTGCACCTACGGTGAGGACATTTACCTGTGGCTCCAGGTGATTCTCAACTACCCAATCTACCGGGATCTGCGACCGCTGATGTGGTATCACACCGAAGCCTCGGACCTGGCCATCTGGAAACAGGTGCGTCCCCCCTGGCCCATGCTGCTAGAGCCAGAGCCTATCCGCCGGAGCTGCCCCACAGGCTATCGCCCCACCCTAGAGAGTATCCTCAACACCTATGCCGCCATTGCGGCCTACCGGGCCACCACCGCTGAGGATTTGGCAACGGCCAACCATCTGTTTGCTGCCTTTCCCAATGCCCGCAAACAGATGTTCCAGGACTGGCGTAAGCGGGTAGACTTTCTCATTGCCAACGTACCCAACCTGCGCCGCACCCTCAAAGGCTTTAAGCGAGAGCCGTAGCGCCACGGTGCCCTAGTCCTTAGCCAACGGCTGCTCCCGGTATGTGGCCACCACGTCATCATAGAGAGCCTCTAGCAGAGGCGTATTTTTCTGCAGGTCAAAGTTTTTGGCCACATGGGCCTGCCCGGCCCGGGCAAACCGCCGTCGCAGATCGCCATCCTGGAGCAGCCGCAGAAGATCTCGACTGAGCTGGGCCGTGTCTTTTGCCGGTGACAGCAGTCCCGTTTCTCCATGGATCACCGCCTCAGGAATACCGCCCGTAGCAAAGCTCACCACCGGTAGCCCCATGGCCTGGGCCTCGGCAAACACCATACCAAACCCTTCGGCATCGCCCGAGCGGGCAACAATGCTGGGGCCGCAAAATACCTGAACCTGGTTCATCCAACGGCGCACCTGCTGCGGTGGCTGCTGCCCTAAAAACTGGGTCCGCACCGCTAGCTGGTGGGCCAGGGATTGCAGGTGAGATCGCAGCGGCCCCTCGCCAATGACCACCAGGGATACCTCAGGCCGCAGTCGCTGCACCGTTGCCATGGCCCGCACCAGGTACTCCACCCCTTTTTTCTCCACCAGTCGCCCCACAAAGAGCACGGCAGGTGCCCTCTCCTGGTCCATCCGGGGGGTAAAGCGCTGTCGATCAATACCGATATAGTGAACCACAATCTTGTCGGCCTCTGTGCCCCTCAGCAGCAGCTGATGGCGAATAAATTTAGACACAGCCACAATCCGATCTGAAGCGGCCAGAGCGCGATCGCGTTTACGCAACAGCCAGGCCCGAAAAAAGTCCCCCTGGGTGCGAATCGACATCCAGGGGGGCGTATCCCAGGTGGCATCGTAGCCATGGAAGGTGACCATCAGCGGCAGATTTAAGCGATGGCACAGGGGCAGCACCAATCCACCATCGCTGCCAAAATGGGCATGCACCATGACCGGCGCATACCCCTCCAGGGTCTTTATCCACTGGGGATGAACAGCGCCGCCTAGCTTGTACATCCCTTTCCAAAGGCGACCCGCAGCGGGAATCTCACCTAAAACAACGGTGTCCTTATCATCCGGGCTGGTCAATCGGCTAGTACCCACAT
The DNA here is from genome assembly GCA_038748225.1 of Cyanobacteria bacterium P01_H01_bin.26. Classification (GTDB taxonomy): domain Bacteria; phylum Cyanobacteriota; class Cyanobacteriia; order Phormidesmidales; family Phormidesmidaceae; genus Leptothoe. Next base: position 44,120 of record JBCDJC010000006.1, read on the forward strand.
AGACAGCACCGTACCGCCCCAGGCTGTCCCCCTGGGCAGGGATAAAGGTTTCTGAATAGGGTAAAAGCTGGTCGCGATAAATTAAAACCGTAGGCATGGGGATAAACCGAGCTGCAGCTTACCTACGAGGCTAGTCGTTAGGGCGTAAACAGTTCCAAAATGCGGTCGATTTCTCATCCAATTCGCTGGGTGATTTGGATGATTGTGGGTCAGAGCTGTCTTGCCCCAGTGCAAAACGCTGTTTCCAAGCATAGAACGGACTCAAGAAACTGCTAATCAAAAGCTGTAACTCCGCCGCCGCCACCACATCCTGGTGCAGGTGACGATGATGTTTAATCAAATGCAGTAGCAGTTTACGACCATCGTTCCCCATAAATAAAAGCAGCAACAACGGTCGTTTCCAAGGAGCAACACCCACCATACGAGTGACATACTTACTCAAGCCAATCCCATGGAAAAAACGCAGCAGATAGCTGCGCTCAAACCGCCAGCTCGGAATTTCATGGTGAATATGCATCTGTGGATTAAACCAGATATCTCGACCGGCTTTTTTCAGATACAGCAACGCCTCCACATCTTCTCCTTTAAAGCTTAGGGAGTCTCCCACCGGACCGCGCAGGGTGAGGGGATAGGGCACATGGTCTAACCATGCCTGCCGCGAAATCACAAGTCCAGCACCGGGGGGCACCAGATTACTCATGGCCCGCCACCCGGTAGTAAAACAAACAACCTCGTCTCGCTCGATAACAGGAATAAAGGGCGCTATGCGCTCAAAATTGGATGGTGGCGTGGCTCCATAACGGGGATGAATCTGGCTACCAAACGCGGCGGCCTGGGGATGCTCCTTACCAAAGGTATAGGCTGACTGGACCCAGTGGGGATCGGGAATATTATCATTGTCTAAAAAGCCAACCCAGGTTCCCTTCGCCTCTAAAATCGCGCGGCGGCGGGCAAAAGAGGCTCCTTGCTGAGTTTCTAAAACATACCGCAGGGGGCACCTGCCGGTCCATGTCTGTTGATACTCACGGACAATATCGGCAGTCTTATCAACGCTGTTATTGTCGACGATGAGCACATCCCAATCGACGCTTTCATCAATAATCTGGGTGCTGAGGGCATCCAAAATGTTAGGTAATATCGCAGCCCCGTTATAAAGACGAATAGCAACTGAAAAATCAACCATAGATTAAATAAAGCCACAATCGCCTAGGCGCCCAAAGGAAAAAACTAATCAAACTCCACCAACATGAAGACTAAGCGCTGCTGCTATCTAAACTATGGCTCAATCCACCTAAGGATGCCAATAGTGGGACCATAGCGACAGCTGAAACCGGAAATCTCCAATCCATACCCAAGTTATAGATACGTCTTCTATCCAGCTCAACCAGTAAAGTTTCAGAGTTCTACAGGTCAGGGACTCGCCATGAAGTAAGGTACCCACCTTTCCCTTTGACCCTTCCCCCCTCCTAAGCTGAGACCGGTATATTATTTTGCCAATGCCCCAAGTGAGTGTTTGAGCCCACATCTACATCTGAGCACGGGGATTGTAAGCTGTGGGTGCGCCAAATCACAGCCAGGTTCAAACTTTTGTTTTTCTCCTACAGAGCGCTGTCGCAAACATAAAAGCGACTCAGGCTACGCCAAGGAAATGGCTTAAAAATAGAATATCTGCAGATCGAGTTTCGACTCCGCTCAACTCTCAAAACTGGACGGTTGAGCGAAGTCGAAACTGGAATAATCAAATATGTTATTTGGCCGCAGATCCCTAACGGTTGGATCTATCTATGCAAAAACCCCTGAGCAACTCTCAGTTCATCAGAACATTGCCTAATAAACTAGTTGCCCAGGGGCCTACTATGCTTCAAGCGAGCCAGTTCTAGGTCAGTGCCTTTTTATCCATGCTGTAGCGACCGCCGCGACCGCGATGCCATTCGCTGGTCCGGGCACCGGCAGACAAGATATTGGAAACCCGGTTGCGGGCCTTTAGGAAGGTAGCCTTGGGCATGTCGCTTTTGAAGATAGCCTCCATCACATCGGCAATTTTAAAGGCTTCATCTGGCTGGGCCTTTAGGATATTGGCAACAACATCGGGTAGTGGAGTCTTACGGAAAGGCTCTTGAACATAGCGCTGCCAGTTGGGAGACTTACCACCCCGGGGCTTACGAGTTGCCTTGGCCTCAGGCACCTTTTCCTCTTTAGCAGCGGCTTTAGGTGCCTTGGCAGCTTTGGGTTCTTTGGCGGCTGTTTTAGCAGATGGCTTGCGTCCACGCCGTTTGGCCGGTTTCTTCTCAGGAGCTGGTTCGGGCTCACTTTCTTTTACCGTACCGGCAACCGCACTTGTCAAAATTTCGGTAACGCTGGCAGCCATACCGTTAGAGCTACCCGTCGATTCGAATAAATCAATAACAGTCTTTAGACCTTCACGCTGTTTTTCAGTATCGGAGAGCTGACCACTTAGCTCATCAATTTGAGAAGCAAGCTGGGATTCAACTTCCTTGAGCTGATCAAGGACAGTATTAGCCATATCGGATTAAACCTCACTTTGTTGCAATGAATGGAGCGATTTCGAAACAGTATAATCTCACCTGTCTTTTAATTCTACAAACAAATAGCACTAATTCAACAAGTTTTTAACACCCAAAAGATACCCAAACATAAAAAAGCAATATCACTGGTGTAGGTTTTGACCATCCAACAACCCAAAATTACTGTGTCAAATAAGTCTAATGCCGGTTGTTCCTGCACTTAAAAATCGTCGACACGTCTTTCCCGACAAAGCGTCAGTCCCTTTTACATCAATAGCTTCAGCCGAAACAATCTCTTGAGACAGGCGTCGGAGTAGCGACATGAAGCGATTGAGAAGTCCCTTTATAGAGGGGTCTTCCTAACCTGTCGAACTTATTATTTTCCAGGAAAGAATCATCAAAGAATTCTCTGATTTTAATAAATAAGATAATGAAAACTGTTAACTGTGAACCAGATCTTTTCTGACAAAAGAACAAAAGTAGTTCTTTTGCACTACTTTTGTTCTTTTGTAGCACCGTCTGTAGAATTATCCCCAGCGGGTCGATGGGAGGTCGGGGGGAATATCTTGCAGCCGCCCGGGCCCAATTGCTTTAATCGCTTCAGAAAGATCCAGATTGCCAGTGTAGAGGGCTTTGCCGATAATCACACCACTTACACCCAGGGGAGCAACCCCCAAAAGACTGAGTAAATCCCCCATGGAGCTCACACCTCCTGAGGCAATCACGGGAGTGTTGATTTTACCGGCCAGTGCCCTGAGCGCCTTAAGATTGGGACCTTTGAGGGTACCATCCCGTTGAATATCGGTATAAATGATGGCGGCGGCTCCCAAGTCTCCCATACGCTGTGCCAGGTCATCGGCCATAACAGTGGATGTCTCCAACCAGCCACGGGTAGCAACTCTGCCGTCGCGAGCATCAATGCCGACAAAAATGCGCCCTGGAAACTCGGCGCTAAGATCTCCTACCAAATCAGGATTCTCAACGGCAACAGTGCCTAAAATGGCGTATTGTACCCCCAGCTTGAATAGCGCTTGGACGCGGTTGCGATCGCGCAATCCTCCCCCCACCTGCACGGGCACATCAACGGCCCTAACAATCTCAGTAATCGCTTGCCAGTTCTCAGGCTGACCGGCCTTAGCGCCGTCTAAATCCACCAGATGAATACGGGAGGCTCCGGCATCAGCCCAGCGACGGGCAACAGCCACCGGATCGTCATCAAAGACCTGGGACTGTTCATAGTCTCCTTGAAACAAACGGACACAGCGGCCGCCGAGCAAATCAATGGCAGGGATCACGTCCATAGTCAGAATCTACCGTCATATAAGGGTAAGCAATGCTTTCAGATTGTACAGAAAAAGCTAAGGCGGGCGGACACAGCAGCATCCACACGGGCTGCCAACATCTCCTGTATCTGGCCATTGGTCCCGTATTCGCGCAGAAACCCATGGACTCAAAGATTGTCTGTAATGTTATCTAAAAGCTGCAGGATCTGGTCACGGTCTGGGGCGCTCGGGCTGTGGACCAGGTAGGTTTCTAAATCGCTGCGAGCCGCCAACAGGTTTTGCAGCTGGTAGTGGATCAGCCCGCGATCGCGACTGTTGCTGGGCTCCTGGGGGAAAAGCAGGAGTAAATAATCAAGTACGGTCAGCGTGTGGGACAAATCACGTCGATTTAGATAAATCAGCTTCAGATTGTTGAGCAGCCGCGCCAACAGGGGTTTAGCCGTAATCGGCGCCAGATAGGCAGGACTCCACACGGCGTTGGCTCCGTACAACTGCTGAAAGATAGCCTGACAGTCCGCTGGAAAGAGCACCTCTCCCTGGTTAAACGGATCCACATACACCGCCATGTCATCGACCGTGGGGCGTACTAAAAAGTGCCCTGGCATACCCACACCCACCATCGAAAAATCCAGACGCTGGGCCACTTCTAAATACACCAGCGCCAGGGTAATGGGAATTCCTATGCGCCTTTCTAGGACACGATTGAAGTAGCTGTTGTCGGGCTCGTAGTAATTGATTTGGTTACCGCTAAACCCTAGCTCCGTATAGAGATGGTGGTTGATGGCCTGGATAGTTTTGAGCGGATAGGCGGAAATGTTGGGTCTGATGGCAGCGGCAAGACTGTCAAGCTGCCGGTAGCAGGTGGCAGGATCAAGGTCTGGATAGACCTCTTGCGCTGGACAGAGGGCCGCCGCCGCCAGATCGAGGACAGGCTGGGAAATAAGATGACGAAATCGCTGACGGGCTTGGGAGAGGTGCAGAGGCATTGATACTAATTGGGCTGAGACGGGGGGAGAGTCATCCAACACATTAGCAGTAGAGAGGGTGGGGAAGCTCAGGAGAGCAGGCTGTGATCACGGGACGAATTTTTAGGGTTCTGAGGCTGGGTCTCTCCCTAGATAGAGGTCATAATCAGCGCCGCTGCCATAGGCCAAGGACTCTCTCCAGCGCCGCCAGTAGTAGCCAGCATCGGTCGGTGCCTCCCCAAGCAGTCGATGTAGGGCGCTGTAAACGGCCAAACTGAGATAGTGTCCGGTCCAGTCTAAAACCGCAGGAATACCCACCTGGGGCAAAATCTTGGCCACCAGCGTGGGGTGATAGAGGGAGGTGCGGGCCAGGGTTTTTGCCAGGGGTAAAAACTGCACAACGTCTTGGAGAAAGGGGCGCAGTACCGGATCGCCTAGTGCTGCCATATCTTGAAAAATAGTGGTTAGCAGACTGTTGATCCGGTGTTCATTGAGGGACTGGTGGACCGAAAGACTCATGGCTTTTTGGAACAGCCAGGTAACCGCAATGTTGGGCTGGTAGGGCTGCAGCCAGCCGAGGGCAGACGAACTGAGCTGATTTTGAGTTAGAGCATCATCAATCCCCTGACCCAGACGGCCCAGATGTCGAACCATGGCACCAAACCCACCAAAGCTTAGGGAAGATTGGTGGCCACTGGCATCGCCCACCGCTAACAGCCGATCCCAAGAAAACCGTAGGGGACTTTGGCGATAGGCTGGGAAAAACCCAAACAGGGCACGCTTGAAGTGCAGCTGCTCCAGGGACACCCCCTGGTACTCGGGGAGCAGTTGAAAGTAATCTTCAAACAGATCGCCCAGGGATATCCGCTCAGGATGGGCGTCGAGATAGGTAAACAGATAGGTGGTGCGGCCGTCGCGGGCGGGAAAGGCTTCCCAGAAATATTGGCACTGGTGTTTGATCGGTGTGAATGAGGCGATCAGATCGCCGGTTTGGTTGTCGCTGTAGCCGCTGGCGCAGGTACCTACAACAAGACACACCGCATCGGGGGGCGCTCCCCGGCGCGCCTGCTGCACAATGGGGGAGAAATGGCCCATGGTGTCGATTAACAGACGGGTGTCAAAACGGCGCTCACCAGCGCTTATCCGCACCCCGTCAGGAGCAACTTTAGCCGAGGAGAAGGGTGTGTGCTCAAACAGCTCACCGCCAGCGGTTAAAAAAACCTGTTTAAGTCTGTCTAGTAGATACACCGGATCGACACCGACATTGAGAACATCGCGCACCCAAAGATCGTCGCCGCCATCAAAGTGAATCCGAGCCGGATTATATTCCGTTGCGATCGCACCCTCCAATTCCTCCTCACTCAGCAGCCCCAGCTCAACAAACGCTCCCAACTCACTTCGAGAAATATTCCATTCCTGATCACGCCCCTTCAGCACCCCCCGCTCCAGCAGCGCCACCCGCCATCCTCGCAACGCCAGCGTTGCCCCCAACAGGATGCCGAGGGTACCGCCACAGATTGTCACATCGTAGACATCCGCCTGATTCTCCAATCCCAGGGGGTCAGTCTGGGTGGACACAACGGTCGGCGTTGGAATCTTGCCATGGCGATAGTCGTACCACAGGGCATCGGCGCGTTGGAGACCGATATAAGGATTACCAGGAATGGCTTGCAGAATGGTTTTAGCGGTGGCCATAGAGAAGTAGATAAACCAAAAAGAATGGAAAAGACAGGGCAGGCCGTTAAATTCGATTTTCCAACATCAGGGATGTCCCTACCCAGTTGCCATCAGCGTCATAATCTCGCACCAGCCGCTGACGCCGCTCGGACGACAGATACCAACAAAGTTCGAGGCGGGCATGGTGATGGCGTGGTAGGTGGGGATAAACCATACAGCTGACATCCCCCGGCAGTAGCCAAAGCTGCCGGGGAGCACCCACCGCCTGCCAGCGGTGGCGATCGATGGCAGTAAACTGCTGGGGCTGGGTTTCAGACCCCAGCGACAGCGTTAATATATCTCCTACTCGCTGGGCCTGCCAGTGGCTCACACCCACCTGGGGATTGTCCATCGTCGCCGACAAATAAAGACTGTCACCCTGCCAGGTGCCCAAAACAGTCTCCATATCTAAATGAGATTTGAGCTTCTCCAAATTTTCACCCGCTCTAGGGGAGCGATATTCTGGAATCAGCGTGACATAGTCAAGGGTATGGTCACCGCTGGCGTTACCGCTATAAAGCTGCACCAAACGCAGGCGACAATCGTCTGCCAGCAGGGAGCACTCAGCCCCAAAACTACTCCAGGGTCGACGCTGCATGGCCCCCTGGGAAAATGCCCCCGTCGGGAAAAAACAAATGTAGGGAATCGCTCCAGGATAGCCCAGGTCTCGCTCCATGGTATGGGTCGATTGACCAGGGGGAGTCCGTTTTAATACCAGCGCCATGTGCTGGCCGGGGCGGTCTTCTGTCAGGGTAAGCACGCTCGGAGTATCGCTTACCCTGGCCGCTGTTGGAGAAAATTGAATAAATGAGCCTCTCCACTCACCAATATTTTTGCGGATGTAAGTCCACTGATCGGCGGACCAAAAGCGATCCATGGGGATATTGGCAAACTGCATCATTGATTGACAGCACCGGCTGGTCGCAGTGCCAAATAGAGAGCAGGCCCCAACAGGGGCACCAGGGAGAGCAAGCGCCAGCTCGATGCCACCCCACGTCGAGCCATGTCATCCCACAACAGCCTGGGGGTGAGCAGGGTCAGCATACAAAAATCCAGGCTCATAACGTGGATAAACCGACTGGTGGAAAATTGATGCAGAAATGTCTGCCAGCTGGCTCCCCACTGACCCTGGGCAAACCCATAGGCCAAAAGCAGGAGTGTGGCCACCACCACACCGGCCCCAAACAAGCGATGGTTCACTACCCTAAGTAGTACGCTCTCAGCTGACCGATGGGGCAAATCAAACGTCGATTTTCTCAAAGCCAGATATGGCAGCAGAGCAAACGCCCCCAAACCAAAAGCCCCCACCACAAAGGGCCAGGCAGGTACTGTCTGCTCGCGACCATCGCTCAGGGCCAAGCTAGCATAGATCAAAGGCCACAGCCCCATCAAATTAAACAAAACAACTACCACAGGGTTGAGGGTAGCCCACTGCCCTGTGGACAGCTGACGAATCATTTCTAATGTATCGGCGGCATTGTCCGGTGGCGACAGCAGTACTGCATAGATTACAAAACCACACCACAGCGCCCCCAGGGCCAGGGCCTGCCATCGTTGTACCAAAGTAGAGGCTGCGACAGTCTCCTTGAGCATATCCATATAGCTGCAGTGTGTTGAAATTTTCGATTTTCTTAAGTTTTAAGTTGGTATGTCAACCAAAGTCAACCAGCTTCATTATTGTACGGGGTGCCGTCTACCCTATAAAAGCGTCGTTAGGGTTAAATTTAGCGGCAACTATTACGATTTTTCAAGAATACTAGGGTCCTAACCTAAGATGAGAGTCTGTGAGTTTTTGCAACTATATGAATCAGGCCACCGAAATTTTAAGGGTATTAACCTCAGCGGTGCCGATTTATCAGGCTGCATTTTAATCAACGTTGATCTGTCCGGGGCCAATTTGACAGGAGCCAACCTCAGCCGAGCCTTTCTCACCAAAGGACAATTTACCGGTACTCAGTTTCAACGAGCCAAGCTGACGTTTGCCAAGCTCAGTGAAAGTAATTTTAGCCAAGCCAATCTCACCAAAGTGCAAGGCCAAGGAGCATTTTGGATTAAGTCAAATCTCTCCCATGCCCAGCTGAGCGGTGCCCATCTGGGCCATGTGAATCTACGCCAAAGCTGTTTACGCCATGTCAACCTCTGTGGTGCCACCCTGACGGGGGTAAACCTGCGAGAAGCTCAGCTAAGCGGCACCAGCTTTGCCTGGGCAAACCTCAGCGGGGCAAGACTCTACGGCGCCGATATTACCGCTGTACAATTCAACGGTGCCAATTTAGAAAGCTCTCGGCTCAACGGTCTAGATTTTCATGGTTGCGATCTCAGTGGAGTTAACTTTGCCCATGCCCACATGAAGGGCACCAATCTACAGCAGACTAACCTAATTGCCGCCAACTTTACCCATGCCCAGCTGCAGCACGCCAATCTGCAGCAGGCCCAAATGAGGGGAGCTAATTTACACCACACCCAGCTACAGCGCGCCAATCTTGTGGGGGTCAATCTCAGCCGTGTCAACATTGAGCAGGCAGACCTCACGGGGGCTATCCTCACCAACACATCTTTTCCAGATGCTAAACCCATCGCTCAGCCCACGGTCGCAGGCGTCAATGCAAAGGAACTGGTGCGGCAGTCGGCGGTTCAAGCCTCAATATCGAAGCTTTATCTGGGGTTGTTTCCATCTAAGCGCCAGGTAGGATAGCCTGATGACAACATCCCAGCTAGGTCTTGTACTTGTTACCGCCGCTTCTGAAACCGAAGCCTACACCATTGCCAGTGATCTGGTTGAAACCCGTCTAGCCGCCTGTGTTTCCCTTAATCCGATTCAGTCTATCTACCGCTGGCAGGGGACTATTCACCGCGATACTGAATACCAGCTGGTGATCAAAACCGACCTGGCTCTGTTTGATCAAATTGCCACCCAGGTGACCCAGCACCACAGCTATGAATTACCCGAAATCATAGCTGTGCCAATAGCTAACAGTACTGACAGCTACGGCCAGTGGATCAAAGAACAAATCTCAGAATAGCTTGGCCGTATTGGTATTGACGTCATATTGATAGCGCATCTTACGATCGGTCACCCCATAGAGATTAAAGGAAATTGTCGGTTCATCCCCCATGGGCTCCACCTGATGAATCGCACCGGGGGTAAAACCAATAATGTCCCCCGGCACTAAAATTTGCTCACCCGCCGTTTCTAGACGGTGGGGGTGATCTGTTGTTGGCGAGGGCCGCCAAAGATGATTTTTCTCCTCACCGCCGATCAGGGCCACAATCCCCCAGGTGGCATGGTTGTGAATCGTTGATACCTGCCCAGGAGCCCACGCTACCATCTGCACGGTCAGAGGAAACTGATATTCTCGGTATAAAAACTTGACAGACCATCCGGTTTGGGAAGAAGGCGGATCGTACTCCATTTGTAACCAATAGGAACTGGTCAAGAGTTTACGCACGAGGGGAGTAATCTTTTGAATACGAAGCCCGTCGTCGCTCTCATCTGCCAAAATATCTTCTAAATCAGTTAAAAACCGATACAGTCGATAAACGCGCTCCGGAGGTGACGCCTCGGCTGTATGAAACTCAGTCAGCTGACCGTCATCGGCAATCAGCCAGTTGTGGTTTGTCATGGGTAAATGGAACCCTACTAGCTATGGGTGTAGACGCAAAACACTGGGTTAGAGGCTTTATCTTAGACTCTAAAACGTACAAAGATATGACCGCTGGCGACTACCTGGAACATTCTGCAACCGTAACAATGGTATACGAAAAGAAGATTTCATCAAATGCAGCTGCAGAGGTTGCCATGGAACACCTGTACAGCAAGCGTAGGGCCTAATTAAATTCTCAACCCCGTAAAGCAAGCGGCAAAATCTTGCCAGCGTCCCATTGTCCTTTTATCTCCAGAATGCTCTTTGTATGCTTACACCAAGTTTAAGGCGACGGTTTTGTTACCTACTGCTCGGGATGCTGCTAGCCCCGGTGATCGGGTGCAGCCAAACCGGCATACAGACGGGCGGGGCCGATGGCGTTGCCCAGGGGGGACAAGATACTCGCTGCCCCGGAGATTTTGCATATGTCGAGCGAGGACGATACTTGGCTGGCAGCGACCAAGCGGAGCAGGACTATGCCTACCGGATTTCGGCTGAGTCCCTGGGTAATACTCCCCAGGAAGTAGCTGATTTAGAAGCCCGTTTACGGCAGCAGCGCTGGTTTGACTTTGAACCCGAGCGGGGCAGCCGTCGCCAGGCGGCCTTTTGTATTGGTCGCAATTTAATTACCAACGCAGACTATCAAGCATTTGTCCTGGCCACCGGCTATCATCGGCCCGGCATTACCGCTGAAAACTACCAGGAGCAAAATATGCTGGTGCATCCCTATCAGCAGCTGCGTCCCTACTTTTGGAGAGGCGACCAGTTTCCCGATGGCAAAGCCGAACATCCGGTCGTGCTGGTATCCCAGAAAGATGCCCTGGCCTATGCCGCCTGGAAAAGCCGGAAGGACGGCGTTGAATATCGCCTACCCACGGCGGATGAATGGGAAAAAGCGGCGCGGGGAATCGACGGACGCTACTTTACCTGGGGTAACGACTGGCAGGCTCAGGCCACCAATTGGCAAAACAATGGCCCAGAGGGCACCAGTCAAGTCGGCACCTATCCTCTCAGCACCAGTATTTACGGTGTGGAGGACATGGCGGGCAACGTGTTTGAATTTACCTCGACGATCTACACCCAAGACGGCCAGGAACGCGCCATTATGAAAGGCTGTGCTTGGGATGACCTACCAGGCTTTTGCCGGACGGCCTATCGCCACGGCAGGCCCACCACCTATCGTCATATTTTGTTTGGGTTCCGCCTGGCGGCGGAGGCATCACGCTAGGCGTTGGCACCGGGGCGATTTTGGCCAACAGGCCCTAGAAAAGCAGACTGATTGTCTAGGCAGGTGGCCGGTTTTCTCAGAAAAATCTAAGGCTTTTCTCAGATAAGCCAGGTAATTGTTAATGGAGCTTTCAAATAAAAAATAAATTTGTCGATTTGGTTTCAGCTGCATTATTATTCTGTTCAATGATTAAAATGAGGAGCCCTCTGAATGAAAGTTAATTATTTAGCTGCTGTTGCGGCTGCATCCGTACTGAGCGTAGGTGTTTTGACTGGCTGTGGTGGCGGTGGCGCTGACCCCTGTGCCGCTGACCCCTGTGCCGCACCGACTGAAGAAGTTGCCCCTGCTGATCCTTGCGCTGCTGATCCCTGTGCCGCCGATCCTTGCGCTGCTGATCCCTGTGCCGCCGATCCTTGCGCTGCCGATCCCTGTGCCGGTAGCTAGTCTTTAGTAGGAACCAATACCTACGTAAATTAAGCTCCCTGACATCACTGTCAGGGAGCTTTTGCTATGGTGGCTCCGCCGCAGGTCACCCTATGGAACACCAACCGTTGTGATGTACAGGACGGCCTCGTCCTCTGGGATGCCGAGCACATCGTTTACCTGATCGTCAAAGAATCCGGCAATGCCGCTAACCCCCAATCCCAGGTGGATGGCCGCTAGATTGAGGCGCTGACCCAAATGTCCGGCATCCATGTGGAGATAGCGGTAGGCGCGATCGCAATGGCGGTCAATGGCGGTGTTTAGATTGGCCGTGTGGATAATGGCCGCACTCGCATCACGGCCCAGGGCCTGTCCCAGACAGAGGTGATGCAGTTCGCGCCGGAAATGCTTAAACCGCACCTGGCGCAGGGTAGCTGCCGCCGGATCGTAGTAATAGCAGCCCGCATCGAGGTTGTTCACCCCCAGCACCACAATAAATGTTTGAATCAAGCTGAGATCAAAATAGTCGGGCTGAGCGTCGCAGCCCTGCTCGCTGTAGTGCTCAGGGTGATAGGTAAAATCCAGCAGCTGACGCAGCCGATCGAGGCCAATGGCGGCCCCCCGATAGCGTCGGGTGGAGCGGCGGTGGAGCATGGTCTTGGCCAGCTCGGTTAGCCCCTCCCCCCAGGAAACAGGGGTCACGGCGGTGCTGGCATTATTCCCAAAGGGAAAGGCATAGGGGGAACTTACCCGCTCGGGCGGGTCGGCCAGCTGGGCCTGCTTTAAACTTTTGTCGGGTTGGGGAGTAATTTTACTGGCCCGGTGGAGGGCCTCCAGCAGCCGGTCGTCATCGGCCGGAGCCGCCTCGGCCCCTTCGGCAATGGCGGCGCTGGGTAGGGCCGTACAGCCCCGGGACAGGTTTTGCTCGACCTCCAGCAGATCCGCCAGGGCCAACACTGCGATCGCACCCTCCTCGGCTCCATTGAGGTACAGCAGATCGTTGACCGCATCATCCACAAAGCCGCCTATCAGGTGGGGCCGGTAATCACACAGGGCAGCGGCCAGCTCAATATTGCCCAGCAAATGGCCCGTATCCAAACACACCCGTCGATAGGCCCGCGCCTGATAGCGCCAGGCCGAACGTTGAAAAATAACACTGGTGACCAGGGCCAGATCGGTATGCTCTAGGGCCGGATGCCAAAAACAGGCTGTCTGCAGCCGCTGCCACGGATGATCGTCCCAAAACCGCACCAGGCTGTGGGTTTTGACATGGTAGTTATATAAGCCAGCGGGGAGATGGGAGGTGCCCCGGGAAATCAGATAGATCTCCGCCGGGTAGAGGGCTCCCGCCGACGGGGCCGAGCGCAGATAGACCGTATCCCCAGCGGTGCTCGTAAATTTAGCCGTGAGGCCGTAGCTGTGAAATAAAAACTGAGACAGCCGCTGCCACCAGCGATCGCGGGACTGCTCCGCCGCCGCCAGATACCCCTGTAAATCAAAGCGGCTGCCCAGGGGATAGTGTTTGTACACTTCAGGCTGCTCGGCCCAGTTGAGGGTGCCCTGGGGTAGGGCATCGGGAAAATACTTAGTGCGCTGGTGATACTGCTGAGCAAGGGAATGGGAGGTCCCAGTCATGATCGTTAATTGAGTGACTGCGCGGGGTCGAGCCTGGCCCCAGAAATATTAAGTGACACTTAAGAAAGCCCGGCTTTGGGCGATCTGTATTTTAATTTACATTTTGTAACATTATGCTTTTGGCTGCCAGGGTGCCTACGATCAGTCGGCTCTACCGCTGGTAACCAACTATTTTGACGTAGATAAGTGTATGACAGTTGATGAATTCTTGGCGGCCTATCAAGCTGGGAAACGTAACTTTCAGGGCCTTGTACTAGAGTCAGCCAATTTATTTGATTGCGACCTCCGCCGCTGTGATCTAAGTGAGGCCCAGCTACAGATGGCCTACATGCCCTATGTCCGGCTGAGTCAGGCACGATTGCGGCGGACTCAGCTGACCGGGGCCACCATCGGCAATGGCCTGCTCCAGGGGGCCGATTTGACAGCGGCAGATCTGCAAGACGCGGATCTGTCGTTTATCAACCTGCAGGGGGCCATCCTGAGCCAGGCAAATTTACAACGGGCCAATCTTTATGGGGCGAATCTGACCGGCGCGGATTTGACCGGCGCGGATCTGCGCTATGCCAACTTGAGCCGGTCCATAGTCACCAATGCTCGACTGGCCAACACCGACCTGCGGGGAGCCAAGCTATTTCGGGCCCAAAAGATAGATTGGAGCCTGGCCATTTGCGATCGCACCACCATCGACCCCAGCGGCTACCCAATGGAAAGTATGGAAAGTTTGGAATGACCGAACCCGCCAGTCAGGTAATCCCCCCAGCGAAGACTAAAGCAAGCCGCACCAGCTCAGGTATGCTATGAGCAGTCTTGATGACCCACCCGCCATCCCCCTGTCCCTATGACCTTGAGCGCACCATCAAAATCCGCTAACTGGCCCAAGCTGGCCCTCATGCTGATAGTGATGTGCGCCCCCATCCAGCCAGGTCTAGCGCAGACAAACCCGGCGGCCCCATCGTCCAGCGAAGCCACCCCGAGCCAGCCAGCCGAGAATAGCACCGGCGATTGGAGCGTTATTCTGCTGATCGTCCTCATGGGCACCCTGATTTTGCTGCTGGGGGTGGGCATGGCCATGCTCTGGGTCATGCGGGGTGCGGTGGAAAATGAAGTCACCAAAAAAGTGACTGAAAATGTATTGGGCCAGCTCAACGAAATAGAAAACCTGGAGCGCAAGGTCCAATCCGCCACCCGCAAAATTGACGATATTCTAGCTGAGGCCGACGATCGAGCCGATGAGCTGGTCAAACGCTCCGGTAGTTTTCAGCAGGAGCTGACCACCCAGCGCCATAGTTTAACCAAACTATTGGCTGATATTACCGACCTCAAGGCCCAAACAACCAGGGATTGGCAAACCGAGCTAGACAACGCCCGCCAGTCCCTGGGCACCGACCAAACCACCTTTCTCCAAGAGCTAGATAACCTGAAGCAAACGGCTATCCAACAGCTACAGACCCTGCAGGCCGATACCCGCCGTCAGCAGCAGTCCGTCTTTCAGGGGTTGGACGGTGCCCAGTCCACCCTAGAAAACCATCTCTCCGGTCTCAAGGCCACCGCCGACCACCGCCAGGGCATTTTCCTAGACGAGCTAGAACGCAAAGAATCCATCTTTTCCGATGAAATTGGCACCCTCCAGGCCGACACCCTTGAACAGCGCGATCGCTGGCTAGAAAGCCTTGCCGACCTTGAAAAAGACATCGGCCCCCAGCTAGAAGACCTGCGCAAATCAATGAAAATCCAGCTGGAGGAGCAGCGGGACAGCATCATTGACGAAATGCAGCAAAGCCGGGGGGAATTTGCCCAGGAAATCAACAATCTCCAGGCCAACGCCCTTGGTCATAAAGAACTGGCCCTACAGACCATTGAGCGCTCCGTGGGCGATCTGCAGCAGCAGTTCCAACAGCTGCGCAACGACACCGAAGGCCGTAAAGCCGACCTGATGCAGCAGCTACGCCAGTCCACCGACGACTTTTTGACCCAGTTTGCCACCCTCAGGGTGGACGTAGAAGGCCGTAAGGGGGTCCTGCTGGGGGACATGGACCAGGTCGCCAGCGACTTCAAAAATCGGCTCGATCGCCTACAGGACGATCTAGGCACCGAGCGGGACGACACCTTTCGCGCCCTGCAGCAGACCGTCAACAGCTTTTCCAACCAGCTCAGCCAGCTCCAAAGCGAAACCGGCGACCAGCAGGCCCGCAGTCTGCAAACCATTGAAGCGGCCACCAGCGCCTTTAACCGCCAGCTGGGCGAGCTGCAGACAAACATTACCCAGCAGCAGCAGCGGTCCTTCGAAAGCCTGCGCCAGCTGGAAAGTGAGTTTACCCAGCAGCTGGGCGAGGTACGCGATGTGGTCTTTGGCCGTCGCGATGTGGTGATCGACAAGCTAGATACCTTTGACACCAGCCTCGGCGACCAAATCAACGAGCTGGCCAACGCCGCCCGCAGTCGTCAACAGGAAGCCCAGCAGCGGCTGCTGGTCATTGCCGAACGCTTTGCCGCAGCCCTAAACGACCTCAAAACCCGGTTTGAAGGGGAACAGTCCGCCACCGCCGCCGACCTGGAACAGCTCAAACAAAGCTTTGCCCAGCAGCTAGAGGGACTACAAACCGAGGCCAAGGTACAAAAAGACCAGATCATGCGGCAGCTGGGCGAAGTCACCCCCGACTATGTCGCCGACTCCTTTGTAGAAACGGCCCAAACCCAGCTCCAAAGCCTCACCGAGCGCCTATCACGGCTGCAGACCAACCGACCCGAGCTATTTGAAACCATCGACGAACTGGTGGCCCAGGCCCAAACCCAAATCGAGGCAGACAGCCTGGAAGACGCCATCGCCACCTACGACCGCGCCCTCTCAATTCAACCCGCCAACGCCGATCTGTGGATGGCCCGCAGCCAGCCCCTAATCCAGCTCAAACGCCGTGACCAGGCCCTGGCCGCCCTGCAAAAAGTCATCGACCTGGAGCCCCAGCGGATCGAAGCCTGGTACCAGCAGGGTCTGGTGCTGCGGGAGCTACGCCGCTATGAAGACGCCCTGGCCACCTTTGAGCGCGTCATCGAGCTAGACGATACCGACCCCAAAGCCTGGCTCAATAAGGGCATGGTGCTCAGCCGTCTCAAACAGCGAGAAAACGCCATTACCGCCTTTGACAAGGCCCTGGCGATTAACCCCAGCTACCACGAAGCCTGGGTCAATCGCGGGGTGGCCTACGGCATTTTGCAACAGGCCCAGGAAGCCTTTGAATCCTTTGATAAGGCCGTCGCCATCCAAGAAAATGACGGGGTGGCCTGGCTCAATCGCGGCCTGGCCCTAATGGAGCTAGAGCGGTTTGAGGAGGCGGTGTCATCCTTTGATAAGGCAACACGGTTTAAGCCAGATTTGGTCAAAGCTTGGGA
>JBCDJC010000007.1:0-54952 GCA_038748225.1 Cyanobacteria bacterium P01_H01_bin.26
ACTCTCCATTGTAGCTAATCACTCCCTTAAAAAAAGCAATCAACTTAGTTAGTTGTCCCGACACTCAGTTTCCTAAGTATCCGGTTATTTGACATCAGCTAAACCTCGTGATAAAGTTTAACCAATTTCAAATAATAAGAATTAAACAGGATTATGTCTAGAATCTCAAACTATTTATCTGTCTAGGTTCTACACTCGATTCGGGCTCAGTCTCCCGCTCCCCCCTCGAGCGCTTTACTAATATAGCGGCTTGTTTGGCACGGGTCAACACTTTTTTGAGTTTTTCTTTTTAAAACGCCGAACCTCTTTTGGTTAGAGGGGTTCGGCGTTTTTTCACGTGCTATTTACAGGCGTATTAGGGCTTTACAGGGATATTTACATGAAGTTTCGGTCAGATATTTCTAGGTATTCCTGATCAAAATGGGGGGGATCGCTCCAGCACGGCCATAGGGAACGCGCATCGCTGGAGGCTAGCCCAACGGGTAGGATAAGTCACCTGAATCTCTATATCTCTATCCTGAATCTATATACCTCCTATATATAGACGAGAAACAACGGTGTGAAGTAGAAGGTGAGCAGCTTGAGTATTAATTGGATCAATCTAGATGAGCATCTAAAGCGGTGGTTGCAGGAGGATATTGGTCGAGGCGATCAGACAACGCTGGGCCTAGCGGACATGGGCCAACGGTTAGGACAGGGGTATTGGCTGGCAAAAGCGCCAGGGGTTGTCTGTGGATTACCGGTTGCCCAACGGGTCTTTGCAATCTTGGCTGATTTGAACGGAGCATCGGCAAAGCAAACAGCGTTTGAGCTATGTATTGCTGAGGGGGAATGGGTAGAGGCCGGTACTACCCTGGCTCGGATAAACGGCCCCTTTGCCACTTTACTGATGGGTGAACGAGTTGCCCTCAACCTAGCGATGCACATGAGCGGTATTGCCACCGCTACGCGTCAGTATGTAGATGAAATTGCAGATCTGCCGGCTCAGCTTGTCGATACTCGTAAGACAACACCGGGACTGCGGGTATTAGAAAAATATGCCACTCGCATCGGCGGCGCCACCAATCATCGGATGGGTTTAGATGATGGTGTCATGATTAAGGACAATCACATTGCCGCTGCTGGGGGAATTGCCCAGGCAATTGCACGGATCAGGTCTAGGATGCCTTATCCACTCACGGTGGAGGTGGAGACTGAAAACCTGGAACAGGTGCAAGCAGCCCTGGAACATGGAGCAGACATTATTATGTTGGATAATATGGCTCCGGCCACCATGGCTGAGGCGGTAAAGATGGTTCGACAGCACGGGCCTAAGGTGAAAATCGAGGGATCGGGCAATGTCACCCTAGGGACGATTCGTGCGATCGCAATGACCGGCGTCGACTATATTTCCAGCAGTGCTCCGATTACCCGCTCGTCGTGGCTAGATTTAAGTATGCGGATAACGTCCTAGCGACTGTCTAAGCACCCAGCGCAGCGGAGCGATTGCGCAAATATTTGCAACCGGACAGTTGCAAAATTACAAAGCTTCGGGCAAATTCCGTGTAGGAAAGGCACAATGCTAGACATACCGGAGCACATATGGGATTTTAACCGCCGTGAGTCATAAACCCACGCAGCCAGCCAAGATTGTCAAACTGACGATGTTAGACACCGACTATGCCGCCATGGTGGCTGGGGAGCCTATTGATGACGAACGGAAACAACGGCTAGAAGCCACGGATCCTCAGGCTTTTCAATACATTAGCCGCCAAATTTCGCGCTACCGATACGGCTGCCACACCCAGGAAGAACGAGACGATGCCCTTTACAACATTGGCTCTATGGTTGGGCTTATGACACCGTCCGATATAGAGGCGGTCAACGATCGCCTGCGACATACCGGACACCTGTATTTGACCCAGGGAGAACGGCTACAAATTTTAAACTGGCTACAGGATGAGCTAGCCATCTCCTTTGAAAATGTCATTAATAAGTAGGCTGTCAGGATTGGACCAATGGCACATTTCCGCAGGGTTTCAATAGCAAGGGGACAAAGGATAGTTAATCGAAAGTTATATTTTGTATAAGGGTGGTTTATTTTAAAGCCTGCTGCTGGGACACTAGCTGTAGAAGAAATAACCTACTTTAACAATCCATAAAGACCATGCTTGCTGCCCCATCTCCCCCAGCTACTTATGACCAGGCGCTGCCTACGCTATGCGGATGGGAGTCCTCCATTCGAGGCGTGGGACAATCTAATCAACCGGTATTTTTAGAACACACCAATCTAGATCTCAGGCATCTATCAGCTGGTTTTGCGATCGCGCTTCACATGCATCAGCCCACCATACCAGCGGGGCCAGAGGGGCAGCTGATTGGGCATTTGCAGTATATGTTTGAGCATGCCTACGAGGGAGACAATCACAATGCCGGACCGTTTGCCTACTGCTATGCCCGCATGGGAGACTTCATCCCTGAACTGGTAGACCAGGGATGTAATCCGCGAATTATGCTGGATTACTCCGGTAATCTGCTGTGGGGGCTTCAGCAAATGGGCCGCGACGACATTCTCGATAAGCTCAAGGAAATTACCTGCGATGCGAGGTATCAGCCCCATGTGGAATGGCTGGGTACATTTTGGGGCCATGCGGTGGCCGCTGCCACACCGCTACCCGATATTAAGCTTCACATTCAGGCTTGGCAGCATCAGTTTGTCAGCATTTTCGGGCTAGAGGCCCTAGGTCGGGTGCGAGGGTTTTCACTGCCCGAAATGCAGCTGCCTAATCATCCCGATGCTCTTTACACCCTGGTCCATGCCCTCAAAGAAAACGGCTATCGCTGGGTGATGGTGCAGGAGCACACAGTAGAACTATTGACGGGTGAAGGCATTCAGCAACCTCACTTGCCCCATCAGCTGATTGCCCGCAACAGTCACGGACAGGAAATTGCTATCACCGCTCTGATCAAAACCCAGGGCTCCGACACCAAGCTGATTGGCCAGATGCAGCCCTACTATGAGGCCAAGACCCTGGGGCAAACCGCCCTAGGCAACCAGACAGTGCCACCGCTAGTGAGCCAAATTTCCGACGGCGAGAACGGTGGTGTCATGATGAATGAATTTCCAGGGGCATTTAAGCGGGCCTGGCACGAAGCTCGCCACGAGCAGGGTATCACTGGGATCAATGGCACCGAGTATTTGGAGCTGTTGGCCGCTGCAGGTGTGGAAGAAGGGGATTTTCCCACCTGCCAGGCCGTTGGTCAGCATCAGCTGTGGCAGACCCTAGAGGGCATGGAGATCAGCCCAGAGCGAGTAGGCGCTGCGATCTCAACCCTGGCCGCACAGCACACCACATTTAGCGGTGGTTCCTGGACCAATGATCGCAGCTGGGTAGAGGGCTATGACAATGTAATTGGGCCGATGGAGCGTCTGAGCGCTCAGTTTCACCAGGCAATTGAGCGGGTGCCTACCAGCCAACAGCCCCATTTGGCACTCAACCCCAACTACCGTCAGGCACTGCTACACAATCTGCTGCTACAAACCAGCTGTTTTCGCTACTGGGGCCAGGGCCAGTGGACCGACTATGCCGAAACGATTTATCAACGTGGGTGTGAGTTTGTAGCGCGGGGATTTGCCTAGGCCGCAACACCACCCATGCGACTGAGAAACGTGCGCAGCCGATCGCTTTGGGGATTTCGCAACACCTCATGGGGGGCACCGGTTTCTTCAACCACACCCTGATTTAGAAACATGACTCGACTGGCCACTTCCCTGGCAAACTGCATTTCATGGGTGACTACCGCCATGGTCATGCCGTCTTCTGCCAGGGTGCGCATCACCTGGAGAACCTCCCCCACAAGCTCCGGATCTAGGGCGCTGGTGGGTTCATCAAAGAGGAGAATATCGGGCTCCATACAGAGAGAACGGGCAATCGCCACCCTCTGCTTTTGTCCGCCGGAGAGCTGATCGGGGTAGGCAGTGGCCTTTTCAGCTAGGCCAACTTTTGCTAAATAAACCCGCGCTCGTTCCTCAGCTTCTGGGGTCGCTAGACGCAAAACTTTCCGGGGTGAGAGCGTCAGATTTTCCAGGACGCTCATGTGGGGATAGAGGTTGAACTGCTGGAACACCATGCCCACCTTGGCCCGCAGCTGTTGTAAAGATTTGGCACTGAGGTTGGCCACCGACAGGTCAATATCATTCACTATCAGCTGGCCACCGCTGACGGTTTCTAGACGATTAAAACAGCGCAGCAGCGTGCTTTTGCCACAGCCAGATGAGCCAATAATCGCTACCACTTCGCCGCGATGAATCTGGCCATTGATGCCCTGGAGCACCGACAGGTCACCGTAACTTTTTTGCAAATTTGCGAAGTAAATTGCTGCTTCTGACATAGAGCCCCCATCGGTAGCGCGTTAATTTGGAATCATAGCGCTGAAATCAGATTATTTGGGCTAAAAACGACACCGTTTTTTAATTCCTGGTAGATTAAACTACTATCCGGTCTGTATTCGGTTTTGTATATCGAGGGGGTGATGCCGTAGCCCTAGCCCCAATCGTCGAACCAGTCAAACAATAGCGTTAAGGATTTCATTAGGCATTATGAAACGGTCACACTTTTTAAAAAATACGGTTTTGAGTCTGGGGGCAGCCCTTGTCCTTGCTGCCTGTGGTGGCGGTACTGAGGAAGCGACGACCACCTCCGGGGCTGAAGAAGCGGCGGCTGGTCCTTGGGTTGTGGGTACTGAACCCGCATTTCCTCCCTTTGAGTCCCAGGATGAAAGTGGAGAGCTGGTGGGCTTTGATATCGATTTGATGCAGGCTATTGGGGACCAGGCAGGTGTGGAAATTGAGTTTGAGAGCCTACCCTTTGATGGTTTGATTCCAGCGCTGCAGGCTGGCACCATTGAAGCCGCCATTAGCGGTATGACCATTACTGAAGAACGAGCCGAAACCGTTGACTTTTCCAGCCCCTATTTCCGAGCTGGTTTGGCCATTGCCGTCGCCGAAGAAGATACTGAAACTACGTCGATTGACACCCTAGAAGGTAAAACCATCGCGGTGCAGATTGGCACCACCGGTGCAGAAATGGCCGGTAGCATTAAGGACGCTAGCGTCAGCACATTTGACTCCGCACCCCTGGCCCTACAGGAACTGGCCAACGGCAATGCCGATGCTGTGATCAATGACGCACCGGCTACGCTGGATGCGATCGCAACCGGCAACATCGGCGGCATCAAAGTCGTAGGCGAGCTGCTGACCGAAGAATTTTATGGCATCGCCATGCCCCAGGATTCTCCCAACGTAGAAACCTTAAACACGGCACTAGCGGAGCTAATAGAAAACGGCACCTATGATGCCATCTACGAAAAATGGTTTGGCACAACACCGGTTGGCACACTACCTGAATCCGCGTTTTAAACCGCGGGTCCAGCTTTTACTAGAGTTCTCAATTTAATTACGACGTTTGCTTGATTGAATCTCCAATCAAGCAAACGTCGTCGCCCTAACCGTTGCGACCCACCCAGCGGAATTGTTTAGCAAGATCCAGCGCCGTGACAATTCCGGTGCGGGGGCGCACAAACATTAGAGCTACCCAGTCTTAAAAAGAGCCTGTTCCCTTGGAATATATTATTGATGCTTTACCTGCCCTGTTGCAGGGGTCTGTGACCACAATACAGCTGACCGCCCTGGCCATTTTCTTTGGCTTTATCGGTGGGACCTTGTTAGGAACGGCCAGACTCTCCAAGCTATGGCCCGTACGGTTGGCGACCCGTGCCTACATTGAATTTTTTCGCGGTACGCCACTGCTGGTACAGATTTTTTGGATCTATTTTGGATTTCCCGCCCTATTTCAAGGGCTGGGCTTAGACTTTACCTTTGACCGCTGGTCCGCTGGCGTCATGGCCCTCAGCCTTAACTCAGCGGCCTATATCGCTGAAATTGTGCGGGGCGGTATTCAGTCCATTGAACAGGGTCAGTGGGAAGCGGCCTCATCCATGGGTCTCAACTCCATTCAAGCCTTGCGGTACATTGTGCTGCCCCAGGCGCTGCGGCGGATGATTCCCCCCCTGGGCAATGAGTTTACCACCTTGCTCAAAGATACCAGTCTGGTAGCGGTGATCGGTTTAGAGGAACTCTTTCGACGAGGCCAGCTGACGGTGGCCACCAATTTTCGCGCGTTTGAAATTTATACGGCCATTGGCCTTATGTATTTGGCACTCAATCTTTTATTTTCCCAGGGGTTTACCTGGCTGGAGCGTTGGACCGACCCCAATGAAAAGGCGAAACGCGGGGCTTAGCACTACCTCCGTCGTCGCGATGAGCGATGTTTGCTACCTGGTGGCGTGCGGTGTGCGCCAAAATATTTTTCACTGCGGTAGCGCAGCCAGACCCGCAGCTGCTGAGGAATTTTATCTTTCTGGGCCTTTGTCAGTTGGTTATACAACGTTAGGGCACGCTCCCGCTCCCGACGGCAGGCGGCATTGTTGTGGGCATCCCACAGGGTTTTGGCAAGGCGAATACGGCGACAGGTTTCTTTGATCAGGGCATCGCCCTGAAGAGGCTGATCGGGCATGGTGCTTTAGAAAAACAAATAGGGAAAGCAGACTGTCACAGGGTCAATGGTGAATTTCAATCGAGTGTGGCACCCTCATAGAAAGGACTCTAATGTACTTAGACCTTTGCCGTATACCTTGGCGATAGTAACGCCAGTGGGGACACGTTTTGTCATTAATAATGTGACTAATATTATAGGTATGCATAATCACGGATTTGGAGCCTGCAACTGCCCAACAGATACGTCGCCAGCAAAATTCAGGGTGTTAGCGATTGCTCTGATCATGGTGGCAGGCTTTTCAATTGTTGAGCTGCGGGTGAGCCATCACAGCCATAGTTTATCGCTGGTGGCCGATGCGGGGCATATGGTGGCCGATGTGTTTGCGATCGCAATGTCCCTACTCGCCGCCTGGATTGCTCGCTGGCCCACCTCACCCCAAGCCCCCTTTGGCTACCGGCGCGTCGAAATTTTAGCCGCGCTGGTCAACGGCATAGGGCTCATGCTGATCGCTGGCTGGATTGGGCAAGAGGCCATCGCCCAGCTCCAGACACCGCCGAATGAAATTTTGACCACCCCCATGGCGCTAACGGCCCTGGGTGGTCTCGGGGTGCATGGCCTAAATGCGCTGTTGCTCCACCGCCATACGGATGATGATTTGAATCTGCGGGGGGCTTTTTTGCATACCTTGGCGGATGCCCTGAGCTGTCTGGGCGTGCTGTTTGCAGCGGCCGCTGTTGACTGGTTTGGGTGGCAGTGGACCGATGGTGGCGTGAGTCTTGCGATCGCTGTGCTTATTTTTGCCGGAGCCCTACCGCTACTCCGCCAAAGTCTGAGCATTTTGCTAGAGCAGACGCCCCCTGGCATCAACCCCAAAGATATTGAACAACACCTGCTCACCTTTACAGATATTAGCCAGGTTGATCGGCTCAAGGTTTGGGCAATTGCACCAGGTCAAATTCATCTCACCGCTAGCTTGTCCATCACCAGCAGTCCTCATCGACGTGACCTATTGCTAAATCGGATCCAAAGCTCACTGCGTCAGGAATTTGACGTTTCTGAGGCCACCTTACAAATGGTGTCTGCACCATCGGTTGCCCTATCAACGCTGCCCGATACTAAAATACGAGGGCTGATCCAGACAGGTGATGTATCGTCAGGGCATCCGTGAGCGGGGCTCCCCCCAGGAACCCTGACGGGACGACCGCTTGGGACAGCGCTATCCCTGACAAATTCAAACCGCATGCAAGTTGCTTCTTGGAATGTTAACTCTGTCCGCACTCGCCTTGGCCATGTTACCGACTGGCTACGGGCAAATCCAGCCGTAGACGTGCTGTGTCTCCAAGAAACTAAAGTAGTCGATGCTGATTTTCCTAAAACAGCCTTTGAAGAGCTGGACTACCACACTTATATATATGGGCAAAAAGCCTACAACGGTGTGGCCCTGATCAGCAAAACATCGCTTGAGGATGTGCGCATGGGGTTTGGAGCCATTTTGGAGGAGGCGACCGTCGGCGAGCTTGACGATCAAAAGCGCTTGATTAGCGGTGTACTCAACGGTGTCCGGATTGTGAACCTGTATGTCCCCAACGGGTCATCCATTGGTAGCGAGAAGTATAACTACAAGCTGAGCTGGCTGGCCCTACTCAAACAATATTTGGTCAAAACCCTGGAGGAGACCACAAAGCTCAACGTCTGTGGCGACTTTAATATCGCCCTAGAAGACAAGGATATTTATACCAGCGAAAAACGGGACAAACACATCATGTCGTCCCCGCTGGAACGAGAAACCTTGCGGGAAGTGCTCTCAGTAGGTCGCAGCCCGCAGGAGCGGGAAACCTTGCGGGAAGTGCTCTCAGCGGGCCGTAGCCCACAGGAAGGAGAAAGCCTGACGGATGCGCTCGGCCTGGCGGATGCCTTTCGCAAATTTACTGATGAAGGCGGTCACTTTAGCTGGTGGGACTACCGGGCGGCTTCATTCCGACGCAACATGGGATGGCGGATTGATCATCACTACCTTTCCCCTGAGCTATATAACCAAGCCAAACGCTGCTGGATCGATATCGAACCACGTAAGCTAGAAAAACCTAGCGATCATACGCCAGTGATTGTGGAATATTGACAGCCTATATACGGGTAATTAATGCAACAAAGTACCCGGAAAGCCACTCATTAAAAGGATTTGATTCTTTTAGGGAAGATAACGCTTTACCCTCGGATGGGTACCTTGTTTAAAGACAATCTGTGTAGCCCCTTTAGCAGAGCGGCCCACCCTAGAAGCAGTCTTTAGGTACCCTGTGAATACTTTTTTAGCTGGCAACGACTGCCCGATTATTGACCCACCTGAGTTGGAAACCGCCCTACACTTTTTGGCAATTTTTACGAACTTGGAAGAGGAATTAAATCGAATTGATTTGGTCAATACTGGTCTATTTGACCTGGAGCATCCGGACACAGCCCAGCAGCTGGATCTGCCCGGTGCGCTTAGAGCCATCAAAAGCAAAAGTCAGCTGGCCAAAAAAGTGATTCGTTGGGTGGATGACAATCGATATAGCCTCAATAGCGAGGAGCTAGCTGGAGCAGAACAGTTCATAAGCTAGCGCATTGAATATAGGTGCTAGAGATAAGAATTGTATAAATCTAAAAATAGATGCTGGAGAGACAATGATTGATAGTTGGCATCCTAGAGGGAGTTCAGCAATCGGCAGGTGAGAGACAAAAAAGGTTTTATCTCAACAAAATAAAATCTCCTTTCTTCGCCTTATTGAAATTTTCTAAATTGTTCTTCCAGGCTAGCTTAAACAATTGAGCTTAATAAGCTAACGTTCTCCTCTGCCTAATGGCTACTTGACGACAGGATAAATTTGTACTAAATTTTCAGCTAGGTTGCGTTAGGCGACCCATTTCACTAGAACCTATTAACTTGGCACCGTTAGCAGGTGCAGCGAACACCTGCTAACGGCTAACCCACGGATTAACAGCCAATCCTGGGCTTGGGTTATTATGCCCTACCCTCTGCGATTTGCGATGCATCTATGTGGGGGGCTGGGCTTTTAGGTTCTGGTTTTCCTTGTCGACCGTACTATTTGGAGACCAGAACCATGTTTCAAGACCCAATTCAGGGCGCAAACGCGCCCACAGTTCGTCCTGTTCCAGGGTTTTTGCCCGAGCACACATATGAAACCGTGCGGCATTTGCTGCTGGGTAGCCCCACGGCTGTACAGCTGACTATTTTGGACCTGCATAGGAAAGACTATGCTGAACCGAATGACTGGAGTCGCCCCCTACCAACCGGGCGACCGCATGAGGTGATGGCGATTTTGACTAGGCGGGTCAGGGTTGATTAGTTGCTGCGCCCCGGGGCGATCGCACCCCGTTCAGAGTGCGATCGCCCCGGGCCAGGCTCAACCAGAAACAAACCCTCTCCATTGTCCTAAGGCCGATGAATAATACGCTCTAACACTCGCTGCTTGCGGCTTGGCTCAATGCCAATCAGACGCACATAGTCCTGGCCATGATCCGCCAGACATTGCTCAACTGCTTGCAATGCCTGCCCTTCATTATCACCATTAGGCACCGGGCAGCTCTGCCATGCATTGGTACGAAAGCGGCGTTTATCCACATATTCCATACCCACTCGACATCCCTGGGCGATCAAATTTCGGACCGCCTGTTGTACTTCATCGGGCAGGGAGATACCTGACATTAGCGGCTGTGGCGGCCGCTCTGGCAAAGAACTTGCCGCACCATTAGATCCTTTTGCTGCCGACGGCACCATGACTGACATGGCATGCTCATACACCCGATAGTCGTCGTCATTACGCCAGACTTGACCGTCGGACCTGGGCTGACGCTGACGTTGCTTTAAAGCCTGGTTATATTCCTGCACCAGACCCATTTCCTGCAAACGACGCTGCTCGACCACCATGTGGTTTCCCACGTCTACTAGGTGCTCAATGCGGAAATCAGGCTTTTTGAAACTGGGGGGCGTTTTAGTGTTGACTACCCTGCGGGATACATTTTCCACACCAACCCGGTGAATAAAATCAATAATTTGCTCGTCGTAGATCTGAGACCGTAGCGCCCCGAAAAAATCAATCGCCTGAGTTGCAAAGGTATCTACTAGAGTTGTGATATCACCATGGCTGAGGCCATCGGGCGAAAAAATACCCCCCACAATCCCCAGGCGGTCATCGCGATCGGGCTCCCAGTAAAACTTTTGCATGCGACCATCGCGTACCAAGGGTGCATAGAGTGTGGCAAAGTCATTCCCTGTAACCACAATGGGAATGCGTGGCAGCGGCGTTTCGTCATAGCTGCCCGGCAGCTGCACATTGGTCGGATTGTCCGCAATATTCATCAGGGTATTGTTGACCAGCTGAGTATTGACCGTGTACTGAGTCATGCCATCAAACCGACCGGCACCCGCATCCAGGTCATTGATCATCAGTACCGCCATCTCGCCGCGCACTCTGACTAGCTCCGCCGCCTCGCGATAGCGCAACCGAATCAACCGAGCCGGATCCCCCGCATCCGGGCTTTCTAGCTCACCACCGGACACATGGACCACATTTACCCCCATGCGCTCATACACCAGCTCACACTGAAAGGTTTTTCCTTCCCCCTTACGACCATGGATACCGAAAATCAACGGCACCCGCACCTGGGGCAGATCCAGATAGTTTTTAGTGATATGAACAGCAAGCGCGTTAAGAAAACGGGGAGAGATATAGTAGGCCACAGCGGGAACCAGAGCGGAGTAAGAGAATTAGGCAGCTTGGGGATCTGCCAAAGAATCAAATCCCCGGAGTAGAGTGGGGAAGGGGTAAAGGGGAAAGAAGCTATTGGCGGATACTTTGCTTACCAGCAAGTCCCTTATTTGTCCTAGACCGTACACCCAGAAGACGGGTTGCAGAGTTAGGGATAAGGATTGTAGAAGATCCAACCACTAATGATAGAGATACTTTGTCTGCAACGTTTATACATCCAAGGGCAGAGCCTGATACATTTTGTTTCCTCAGTTTATTATCTAGCCCATGGGGATTCTGTGTGTAGAAGATGTGATTACTAACAAAACGATAGAGACCTAAAAAGAGAACCCCACATAAAATGCAGGGTTCTCTTTGATTAAAAATTAAACAGCGGCGGCAGGCTTGAATCTGTTGCTAGATGTTAATGGGTTAGGGCAAAGCTACTAACCACCCTTTACTGGAATCCGCTTGACCTTTGTTGCCCAGCCCAGGCGCTCAAACAGTCGGATGGTGTACCAGGTGACATCAATTTCCCACCAGCGCAGACCGGTCTGGGCAGAGCGAGGATAGGTGTGATGATTGTTGTGCCAGCCTTCACCATAGGTCACAAGAGAGACCCACCAGAGATTACGGGCATTGTCGTCTGAATCGAAGGTGCGATAGCCCCAAGTATGGGTGGCAGAGTTGACCAGCCACGTAGCATGCCATAACAATACGGCGCGGACAAAAATGCCATAGATTACAAACGACCAGCCACCCAGGGCATAGAGTAACGCTGCAAGTGGCACTTGAAGCAACAGAAAGTTATTGTTGAGGAAACGGTAGAACGGCTGACGCATCAAATCAGGCGCATATTTGCCGTACTGCTGCTGATCGAAGTTAGCGCGGCTGGGGTAAAGAATCCATTTCATATGGCTCCACCAGAATCCTTTCTTGGCAGAATAGGGATCAGCATCCACATCCTCGGTAAATGCGTGGTGTTTGCGATGACCAGCCACCCAAAAAATAGGTCCCCCTTCCATGGCGAGGGTACCAAAAATGGCGATGGTATACTCTAGCCAGCGGGGCGCTTGAAAACTGCGGTGACTTAGCAGACGGTGAAAGCCCAGACAAATTCCAACGCCGCCACAGAGCCAGTGCAGCAGAATTACGACACCTAGGGCTGACCAGGAAAAGAACCAGGGTGCTAACAGCGCTAGTCCGTGAAATGCGGCAAAAAAACCAAGTGAAACCCAGTCTAGGGAAGGATTTTCATCCTTGAAGCGGAGCTTGGCGCGGGCCTGTCGAGAAGTCAATTGAGCAGTCATAACATCCTTGCAAAAAGAAGTGCTAGAAAGGGGGATAGCCAAAGAATAAATCCGGCAGCCTTGGCAAATCCGGTAAGCTATGGCTAGTACTTTTGCAAGCATCACTTGCATTGAGTTCACTTTAGCAACCCTTTTGCAAATCCGCAAGTGGCACTTGCATTTCTTTCGATACCCTATGTCTACGACCCGTCAGCGGCTTACGGAAGCAGCCCTGGAACTCTTTCTATCTCAGGGCATCAGCCACACTACCACCCGTCAAATTGCGAATATGGCTGAGGTGAATGAAGCCACCCTATTTCGAAACTTTGGCAACAAGTACGGTCTGTTACTGGCAATGCTGCAAGAGACACCTGCATTGATGCCAGCGACGGCAGTTCTATACGGCGAGTCGGTGACGGAATCTTTGCGGACCTACGCTAGTGATTATTTATTACTGTTGGAACAGTATCCTAATTTTGTGCGCTCTCTGATTGGAGAAGCCGATCAGTATCCGCCGGAGCATCGGCAAGCGTTGCATCTACGCCTTGGCGAGATTCGGCAGACCATGGCACGATATTTAGAGCGGTTGGTGGACAATAGTGCCGTCTCTGCAGAAACCATGGCAAATCTGCTGGCGGCTTTGCTGGTGGGGTATGTGGTGCTAGAGACCATCAGCGGAGAATCCCTATGGGAAAGTCGAGACAGCTTTTTGGATACCCTAGTGTTGGTCCTGATACAGCAGCAGACCCCACCGCCTAGGCCGAATAAAATGATTACCCAGGAATCGATGCCCCTGGTGGTGGACTTGCCGGCCAGCTGGGTGCACGTCATGCTTAAACAGGCTCGAAACCTGGGTCCCCAGGACTATGCCATAGCATTTGTTTTGTTTGGGGCCGGGCTGCTGCCGGAGGAGATTGTGCAGCTGGAGCGATCGCACCAGATATGTGACAAGTCTCAGCATGTGTTGCGAATTGTCGCTCCGCCACGACAGGTGACGGTAAACCAGTGGATCCTGGGTAAGCGCTATGGCTCCTACACCAGCAATCCGCTGACCAAGTGGCTCAAGACTCGTCGGGACGGTGAGAGCGCACTCTTTATTAACAACCTGGGAACCCCCATGACCCTGGACGATATCTATGGGAGTTGGGACCAGTGGTGGCAGGGCATTGATGTGGGTACCGAGCTACCCAAACCAATCCAGGCTCGGCAGACTTGGTGTGTTGAAATGCTGATGAGGGGCATCAGCCTAGAAAACCTGAGCATTTTAACCGGCTGCGACATTGCCACCTTAGAACCCTATGCCCATCGAGCCCGGGAAAAAAGTGCGATCGCAGCGGCCACTCAGCTAGATCGTAAAGCCTCCCCATAACAGCCAAAAGTTACCCGCATGCCCTAGCGGGGGAAAACTTCACCACGTACCATAAGCCTTATCCCATTCCAATTAAATTTATGACATCTATTTATGATTGCATTGTTGTTGGCGGCGGCCCGGCTGGTGCAACAGCAGCCTACCATCTGGCCAAAAAAGGGCACTCCGTACTGATCTTAGAAAAGAATCAGCTGCCCCGCTACAAACCCTGTGGTGGTGGCGTTTGCCCAAAAATAGCAGAGTGGTTTGACTACGACTTTGAGCCGGTAATCTCCCAAAAGGTCACCCAGGTCCGCTACACCTACAACCTGGAAGATGAAGTCATTTCGGAACTCTCGGAGCCCATCTGGATGGTGCGCCGCGATCAGTTTGATCACTATATGGTGCAGCAGGCGCAAAAGCAGGGCGCGATTTTACAAGCGGGCACCAAGGCCACAGGCATTCAATTTCAAGCGGGTTGCTGGCATGTCAGTACCTCAGCTGAGCCTGTTGTTGGCCGCTACTTGATCGCTGCCGATGGCGCCAAAGGCCCCCTGGCAAGATGGCTGGGGTTCAAGCAGCGTAAGACAGTTATGGCCGGAGCTATTGAAACCGAGCCCCGGCTGCCGGTTCAAAATGGCCACATCGTCCATTTTGAATTTGGTCTGCTCAAAAATGGCTATGTTTGGAACTTTCCGAAAGCCGATGGCTACTCCCTGGGCAGTGGTGCCTTTATCTCAGCCAAACGCAAGTCCCGCGACCTGGTACAGCCCCTAGCTGACTACTCCAAACAGTTTGGTGTCGATATTGAAACAGAGACTAAGCACGGTCATCCTATTTGTTTATGGGATGGCGATCAGCCCCTCCACACGACCCAAGCAGTATTAGCAGGTGAAACAGCCTGTGTAGTGGATCCATTTACCGCTGAGGGCATTCGACCTTCGATCTGGAGTGGGCTCAAGGCGTCTGAGGCTGTCAACAGGGCCCTGGCTGGCGATACCGCTGCCCTGGCTGACTACACCCAAATCATGATTCAGGAATGGGGGCATGAAATGCGCTGGGCCGCCCGTCTAGCCAAGGCATTTTACCTAGCTCCCAAGGTTGGCTATCGGGTGGGGGTTAAACATCCACGCGGCACGCAGATCATGGGGGATGTTTTTCTAGGGAAGCTGCGCTATTCAGATGTGGTAACGCGGGGTCTGCGACGCCTGAGCGCTGGGCTGATATCAGCATAGCAGCCCCTTGCCCTGGCGATTTCCTCAGGGGCGTGCTATCACATAGGCACATGTTTGCGGTACATTAGTCGCAAGCGCCAAGCGTATGCCGCATGGGCACGCTTCACCTGCTTTGATGATTTCAATATCTTTAGCTATATCTTGCCAACGGGCTCAAATGAGCTGTGGTTGCTAGGTTTCCCATATCCCCGCACCACGATGCTGGTCCCACTGCGCCAGCGTCAGCTCTGGAGTGGATGTCACCGCCGCTGCCCTGGCAGACTGAGCAGCCAGCTCTAAAGCAGACCATCGAGGACAGCACGCTTTTTACATTTTTACGCTGCCAGCGGCGGGCTTATCTGGATACCCACGGCAATACGGAACTGCAGGCCACCCCAAGCGACTATTTGGTCAAGCTTAAGGGCGATAGTGCCGTGCATCGCCAAACCATCTTGACTGAGTTTCAGCCCATTGAGCACCCCAAACGCCATGCTAAGAGCGTGGCCGCCACAGCCCAAGCGACCTATGCCTTAATGCAACAGGGCGTGGACCATATTCGTCGGGGCACCATTGCGGCCCTCAATACGGACGGTACCATCGGCTATGTCAGTCAGCCCGATCTCTGGATCAAAGAGTCCGGCGCATCCTGGCTGGGTGACTGGTACTACGTCCCGCTGGATATCAAACTGGGTAAAAAGCCCAAGCAGGAATATCAGCTGACGGCGGCATTCCATGCCTATGTGCTAGCTGCTTGGCAAGGCGTACTGCCAGCAGAGGCGCAGCTGCGGCTGAGGGAGCGCTTCTACTTTATTGATCTCGAAAAACAGTGGCCTACGCTGCTAGATCTTTTAGACACCTGCGAAACGGTACTGACAGCGGGGGAAACACCTGATGTCTTTATTAGTCGCAGCCGCTGTGATATGTGTGTGTGGCTCAACCATTGCTACGAGGTGGCCCAGACGCAAAATCACCTATCTCTACTGCCTGGGGTAACCTTAAATCGCTACCGCCATTTAGAAAAGCTCGGACTGACTACGGTGGAAGCTTTAGCCAGCAATCAACCCGCTACCCTAGCCCAGGCATCGGGATTTGAGCTAAAGGTAGCGGAAAAGCTGGTGCACCAAGCCCAGGCAAAGCTAACGGGGGTTGCGATCGCACGCACCGACGCCAACAATAGCTTTACCCTGGCACCCCAAGAGCTGCCCAGCGCCCCCATCGAGCTATATTTCGACATTGAGGCCGCCCCCGACAAAGATCTGGTTTATCTCCACGGTATTTTGGTGGTCAACACCCAAGACCAGTCTGAAACCTTTATTCCCTTAGTTGCAAGAGAACCAGAGGGTGAAGCAAACGCCTGGAACCAGTTCCAGCATGTAATCGCCCACTATCCAGATGCACCGGTCTATCATTTTTGCCCCTACGAAGCCCAAACCGTCAGACGTTTAGCCGAGCAGTACGGCACCATTATCGACATTGATGAACTCCTCAGCCGCTTTGTCGATATTCACAAACGCATTGTCGACGCGGTAACCCTACCCATCGAAAGCTATGCGCTCAAGCACATTGCTCGCTGGATTGGTTTTGAATGGCGAGATAGCAGCGCTAACGGGGCTCAGTCTATTTGCTGGTATGACAATTGGCTGGATAGTCAGGACGAGCAGTATCTCAATGATATTTTGAAGTACAACGAAGATGACTGTCGTGCCACGTTTTGGGTGAAGCGGTGGCTTGCTAACTTCGCCGCTCCCCTCTGGAAAAACGAGGCAGAAGCAGGATAATCTCTGATCCAGAAAAAATACAAATAACTGTTTGACAAAGTACCCATTCCTGAGCAGAATAGAGATCGCCCTTATGGGCCTGTAGTTCAATTGGTTAGAGCACCGCCCTGTCACGGCGGAAGTTGCGGGTTCGAATCCCGTCAGGCCCGTTAATTTTCTTCAACACCGAACCCGCAACTTCTGTCAGCAAAGCTGACGGTGCGGCTAGTCGCTCCGCGACGGCTGGACCTACGAATCCCGTCAGGCCCGTTTAGTTATTCTTCAACACCGAACCCACAACTTCTGTCAGCAAAGCCGACGGTGCGGCTAGTCGCTCCGCGACGGCTGGGCCGACAAATCCCGTCAGGCCCGTTTTTCTCCTCAAAGCACCGTTATCAGAACGCTCACGATAACGATGCCCACAAGCATCAGCCAACCTGAATGTCTACGCCACCAGGGAATTGTATAGATATCACTGGCAGCGCGTGGGCGGTCTTGGACCATCTGTATGTCTTGATAGAGGGTACAGGTGGTAGCCTGGGGTCGCTGTGGAAACGTGCAGCTGTCATCGTGGTGATAAACACAGCTTGGGCACAGGTAGGTACCCACCTGTGCCCGATGGAGATCAATACCTGGATGGCCATGGGCTTTGAGCTCTAGCCCGCAGTGGGCACAGGTCACATCGGTAACGGCTACGGGCTGATGACATTGGGGACATCTGGACATGTTCGGGTGCTTTTGCTACTGGTTAGTCCACCTCGATTATGTCGCAGGTACGTTAAATTCTTTGGATTCGAGCATGGTGTAATCGAACCCCAGGGCGGCATCAAAACGCTGGTTGATTTGCTCGAGCTCTGATTCAGGAATTGCTTTCCACTGCTCACGGGTAGCCCAGGCAATGACAAAAATTACCTCGTCGTCATGGGCTGGATCAAGCCAGGTGGTTTTGTCTAAAAAACCAGGATATGTTTCTAGGGCGGATGTCCAAATCTGCTCGTCAATGGCTAGGTAGCGAGAGCGCTGGGTGGGATCCACCTTAAATTTTAACCATTCGATCACCATGGCTGGTTGGGGATTGGATGTTGCTTGGGCGTGAACGGGCTGACTTACCCATACAACAGCTGCCCAGAGAGCAACTACACACCACAGAAGTCTCTGTCCCATACGGTTAACCGCCCGTCGCTTACGTCAATAGTTTGCCAGAATATGACTATATAAATCGTAGCTACATCCAGAATTTTAGGTTTGTATAGGGGCAGCCTGATAGGCTCAGCTTGGATGTGGTTTAGTAGTCTCACAGGTCAACTAGGGCAAGTTATGGACTCATCCAATTTACTGCGGCAGCTTTTGATGTTGGGCATTGGTACCACCTCACTAGTGGCAGAGCGGCTGCGTCAGGTGAGCGAAGATTGGGTGCAGGATGGCAAACTCAATCCTGAACAGGCAAAAGGGTTTGTCGATGACTTTATGGCGCAGTTTAATATTGATCAAGCGGCGATTGATGAACAGCTGCAGCGCCAGATTCGAAACATTATGCAGGATTTAGGTGTACCGAGGCAGGCTGAGATGGATGAACTGCGGGGCCGCCTGGATCGCCTGGAACGCCAGCTCCGGGATATGGAGAACAAAAAATGGCGTTAGCACTAGACCAGAAACTTTTGCCCTAGATTCAATCTGGTTTTTATGTTTCGTAACGTACAATTTGGAAGCAGGTTGCGAACTGTTCAATAGCGCTTGCGCGATCGCACTTGGAGAAT
This sequence comes from Cyanobacteria bacterium P01_H01_bin.26, assembly GCA_038748225.1. Lineage (GTDB taxonomy): Bacteria > Cyanobacteriota > Cyanobacteriia > Phormidesmidales > Phormidesmidaceae > Leptothoe. The sequence goes on from JBCDJC010000007.1 coordinate 18,647, forward strand.
ACATTGTGAAAGAAGTTTTTATTAGTCTGGGGGTTTTCGCGGTTTGCTGTGTAGTAGCGTTAGCTACCCAGCTTGGGGGCGGCAACGCCGTTGCAGGAAATCTGACTACAGATATGGCAACGGCAGAAAGCGCCAAGTCTACCTTGATGGCCAATGCCGCTGACCTACTGCCCGATGAACCCACCGAGGATATGACTGAGGATATGACCGAAGATATGACAACAACGGATTCTGGCCTCATGTACGAAGATCTGGAAGTGGGTACCGGAGCCCTACCGACCCCAGGTCAGGCGGTAACTGTTCACTACACCGGCACCTTGGAAAGTGGTGAAAAATTTGATAGCAGCCGCGATCGCAACCGACCCTTTTCCTTTACCATCGGCGTCGGCCAGGTCATCAAAGGATGGGATGAGGGTGTTTCCACCATGCGCGTAGGCGGTCGTCGCAAACTGGTGATTCCCCCCGATCTGGGTTACGGACCTCGCGGGGCTGGCGGCGTCATTCCCCCCAACGCTACCCTGATTTTTGATGTCGAGCTCATCCGAGTAGGCGGCTAACATCATCTGACGGCGTGTTCAAGCAAACAGACCAGATAGGCTACAAAAGGTATGCTCTTTGAAAGAGCATACCTTTTTAGATCTAACCCCCATCTCCTAGCCGCCCCTCAGTCTGAATTAGTCTGAAAAACTTCAGATGGCACGTTTTAGCAATATGCTGCTTCCTCAGACCTATGCTGCTAGTAACTGATTCACCGATTTCTGCAAAAGTCGAAAAAATGCGCGATCGCGTACGATGGCAGCATGCCGTCATACAAAAACGTCGTATTGGCCAAACACGACTTTGCATTGATGACGGCCACAGCAATGAGCACAAATTCTCCTTTTTGGTCCTTGGTGACAGTGGCACCGGACGCTATCGAGGAGATAGTCCCCAACGACGGGCCGCCAGCTCATGCATCCCCATGACGACGACAGCCGATTTATTCTGCAAACTGGGGATGTCGTCTACCTGGTCGGCTCTCGAGACCAGTGCTTTGACAATTTTATCAACCCTTACCGCGAATACCTGGTAGAGGATGAGCATCCGCGCTCAATCTTGCTGCAAAGGGCCGCATTCTTTACTTTCACCATCCCACCTATGTAACCGAAGCCACCAAGTGGCATCAAAGCCAGACCTTAGCTGTTCGTCAGCGTTTGCGGCAGGTCTTTTCAGCCGTTCGCCAAAGCCCAGGTGAGCGTTTACAGGATAGGCCCGTGGTGATCTTGTGATTAATGGCCACGCCCACTGCCTGGAGCATATAAAGACCTATCCCAGCTCCCTCGCCGATGCCAATATTAACTTATTTAATGTGCGGTGGGAGCGGTTATAGTCTCCGACGACAGCGATCCGAAGGTCCTGAAATCAGCGAAGACATCGAGGAAACTGCACGGCCTGTAGCCAAGTCTCATCTATTTATCGGGCGTGACGGCCATGGCTCCTATAAACGCCGACCCTATTCCTGTGTGCGTATTGATGTTGATACGACATCTCTCACAGCAAACGGTTCACCTAAATTTACGATTCAGACCGATAAGTATCATGGACAATGATCTGACCAGTCCCTGCCCCCAATTGCGCTGCCCTAGCTTTAGGCGGGCTAAAATTTTTTCTAAACTCTGATTAAAATATGATGCAGATCCATCGACTTAGCGCCTGGTCAGACAACTACATTTTTTTACTTCAGGACGGAGCCACTGCAGCGGTGGTTGATCCAACCGAAGCAGAAATCGTCTTGAGCAAGCTATCAGCATTGGGAGCCAAACTTACGGCTATCTTCAATACCCATCATCACGGTGACCATGTGGGGGGCAATCGTCAGCTGCTGGCGGCATATCCCAACGCAACAGTGTATGCCAGCCAAGCTGATCAGGGTCGTATTCCCGGACAGCAGGTCTATCTCAACGATGGCGACACGGTAAGCTTTGGTGACCGCACGGCCCAGGTCTTCTTTGTACCGGGTCACACCAGGGGCCACATTGCGTACTACTTTGCCCCAGTGAGCGAGCACAGTCCAGGGGAACTGTTCTGCGGCGATACTCTCTTTGCCGGCGGCTGCGGACGACTATTTGAAGGGACGCCAGCTCAGATGGTTGCCTCCCTTAGCAAACTGCGGCAACTGCCGGACAATACACGGGTGTGGTGCGCCCATGAGTATACCCTCAGTAATCTCAAGTTTGCTGTCACCGTAGATCAGCAAAATAAAGACCTGCAGACACGATATCAGCAGGTGAAAATGGCACGACAGCGGCAGGAAGCAACAGTCCCATCACTGCTCGGCGTTGAGAAAAAGACAAATCCCTTTTTACGGTGGGACCAGCCAGCCCTCCAAGCCGCGACCAAGATGCAAGATCCCGTGCGGACCTTTGGGCGTATTCGAGGTATGAAAGATATGTTTTGAGTCCTACCACCATCGCAAGAAACGTGCTGCCGCAGCCTACAACAGCACTGCATACACGAGCAGGTTGATCCTTTATCCTCCCCTTGGCCAACGACATGCCCCTGACCGTTCTCATTGTTGAAGATGACCCGATGATGCGTTTGGGATTGACCCACTCCTTGGCACAAACGTCGATAGTCGAGGTAGTTGGCGAAGCAGGAGATGGCTATCAAGGCATAGCAATGGCTCAAAAATATAAGCCGGCTCTAGTTCTAATGGATGTTGGTATGCCACGTCTTGATGGTGTTGCCGCCACTCAACAGCTCAAACAGCTTTTGCCCACTGTTCGGGTGGTGATGCTGACCTCCCATACGGACCAAACAGAAGTCGTGGCGGCCCTATCTAGCGGGGCCGATGCCTATTGCATTAAGGGGACTAACCTAGAGACACTGATGCAAGCCATCACGATTGCTGCTGCTGGCGGCATTTATCTTGACCCGCAGATTGCTCAACAGGTGATGACCTGTTTAACCCCCCAAACACCCAAATCTGTTTCAAACAATCCTCTATCGGAACGGGAGCTAGAGGTTCTCAAACTAATTGTTGAGGGCTACAGCAATCCAGAAATTGGCGAGAGATTATTTTTAAGCACTAATACGGTCAAAACCTACGTCAAAGGCATCATGAACAAGCTGGTGGTTAATGATCGGGTACAGGCTGCGGTGTTTGCGCTACGGCAGGGCTGGGTGGACTGACAGGCAGCGTCAACCAAAAAGTACTCCCCCGGTGTGGTTCTGAGTCCACACCAATAGCTCCGCCATGGGCTACAACAATTTGTTGGGAAATGTGCAGACCTAAACCGACACTTAAGTGTCGGCGGCGATGTCCCTGGGAATAGAGGTTGAAGAGTTGGGTGCGTTGCTCAGCCGTCATGCCAACACCGTTGTCGCGTACGGTGCAATGTAAATGGGGTTGGATGGAGGGTATCACTGACGCACTGACCCAAATAGTAATCCCCGGTGGATTGTGATAGAGAGCATTCACCATGAGATTGTAAAACACTCGCCACAGCTGAGTACCGTCACCATGAACCGATGGCAGTTTAGGAGAGAGCTGATTGTAAAGGGTGATATTGGCTTCCTTTAGCTGGGGAGCTAGCTCGTGACCAATAGCCGCGACTAGGGAATGTAGATGCACCGAATGTCGCTGCAGAACCAGGCCGCTAAGCTTGTTGTTATGGGCTTCTAACAAACTGTTGATTAACACCAGCTGACGTTCGCCACTTTGCAGCATTTGTTCTAGGAGAGTCCGGGATATCGGGATTATCTCGCTTTGCTGATTGAGCAAACTTTTGAGCAATAGCTGGGTGCCAGTGACTGGATTGCGCAGATCGTGGGAAACCGCATGTAAAAAGGTCTGTACCTCTTGGCGGGCTTCAAACTCTTGATAGCGTAGTCGTTCATAAAGATAAACTGCTAGATCGGCCACCACACACACCCAAATCAAGTAGATATAGGCAGACACCGAGCCGACGATGAGATCAGAGCGCTCGACCTGATTTTCCGCCGTAAAAAAGGCTAGGAGTATGAGCAGCGTCAGGGGGATGAGAAGCGTCAGCTGCGATCGCACATGCACCTGCCATCTCACCGGCACCACCGTCGACTGCGCCAAAAATACCATGGTCCATATGGCCACATCCGTAGTGTCCAGATTGCCCAGCACCACCCCCGCCACCAGCAACGTCAGGGTGACCCCAGCCGAAACCTGCCAAAAAATAATGCCTGGATGCCGTTTGCCCCATGGGATCGCCTGTAGACCCAGCCCTAGACCTAACGCTAAACCAATAGAGCCATCGACCACAAAGTTAGCTAGCCCAACCTCATCCGGTGCGGCAAACAGGACCCACACCTCAAACACAACAATCGTAGCCAGTACGAACAGCAGCAGCCATATCAGCAGCCTCAGACGCTGATACAAAAACTGCTGCTGCCAGCGCCCGTAGGCCTGCAGCACTCCCGGTGAACGCGCAGGCGAAATCACCTGCTTTCCCCTGCGCCAGAATCGATGTCGCCAAGTCGCCAGACGATTTAGCATAGCTCTCAAGTGCCGGATGCCCAGGCATTATAAAACCACTGGCGATGCCCCGGACCGCCCGCAAACTACAGTAGCGAAAATGAGCTAATAAACCGATTCACCGCTGTCTCATCACGATCTTGCGCCACCAGCAGATATGCCCGTTCATCCACTAGATACAAACGCAGATCTAAGGTGTTATCTGCACTGCTATAGCGATAGCGCCGACCGGGATAGCCGCTGAGCTGGACATTAATTTCCAGTTGCTCCAGTCCGTCCAGCTCCCAGTCCTCAATCACCTCATCCCGTAATGTGTCTAGCACAGCGTCAGTCCCCAAGCTCAAAAAGCTAGCTGGCAGATCGGCGTAGACCACCGCATAGGTACTGCCACCATCCTCCCAGCTAAATTCATGGATCTCAGTGGGAGTACCGTCAATGTCGTCCATTTCACTCGATGTCGATGGCTCCCCTGAAAAGGCAACCGTAAATCTCCCCGTCGTGGATGAAAAAATCGAGGTCTGCGCCACCACCTGCCATGGAGCAACGGCAGGCTCATAGGCAGCGACCGGTGTTGCAGGCATCAAGGTTAGACCACCCAGCGCGGTCATCATCATCAAGCTTGACCAGTAAATCATGGGTATTTTTTAGAACTACTCTCAAACAGTGGTCTTACAACCACGCATCTACAATAGTTTTGGCAGCTGGGACATCACTACGCCCACCTGGCTCACCCAATCGGGTGATTCGGTTTAAATTTGCCTAGGACGAGCTTAGTTCTATAGAATGGTAGACTGCACAAGTTTGATAACGGGTCAAAGAAGGAGACTGGGCCACGTAAACCGTTTTCACGTTTAGGAACACCTCCGCCATCGGTCAGGAGCCAATTCTAAAAGCGTGTCAAAAACGTGATTTATCTGGGCTCGAGCGAAATAACTATGGCAAAACGAGTTCAGTTAGTTTTAAGTCAAGACATTAGCAAGCTGGGTAATCAAGGGGATCTCGTTGAGGTGGCCCCCGGCTACGCCCGCAACTATTTGCTACCACGCGGGCTGGGCTACCGGGCCACCCCCGGTGTGCTCAAGCAGGTGGAGCGCCGACGTGAAGAAGAGCGGCAGCGTCTAGCGCAAATCAAACAGGATGCTGAATCCATGAAAACTGCGATCGCAACCATTGGTCTCTTCACCATCAAAAAAGAAGTCGGTGCCGACGACGCTATTTTTGGTACCGTCACCTCTGACGAAGTCGCCGATGTCATCAAGACCATGACCGGCAAAGACATTGACCGCCGCGACATTGACGTCCCCCCTATCAACAAGCTGGGCGAATACACCGTGCAGATCAAGCTCCACAGCGAGGTAACCGCGGACCTTAGACTACGCGTTGCCAGTTAACCCCCTCCACAAACACGTATAAACAAGAGCCTGACGCTACACCCGGATATTCCATGGGTAAATGCTTTTACGTCAGGCTCTTTTGTTATGGCACCCATCTCCCGAGGAGACCCGCCTGACGCCCTAAAAACAGTGACCGCCCTGATAGCGATCTGCCACACTGAAGCAGGTCAAAAAACGCTATACAATACAAATATACTATAGCCTTTTGTCCTTCGTGTCCCCCTGAAGGTTGCCATGGCCCAAGAACGTAAATTTCAAGCAGATTTTGATCGCCTACCCCCACAAAATATCGAAGCCGAAGAGGCTATCCTCGGCGGTATCCTGCTGGATCCAGAAGCCATTGGCCGCGTCACCGAAATCTTAGTCCCCGAAGCGTTTTACATTGGTGGCCACCGCGAGATTTACCGAGCCGCCATCGAACTTCAGGCTAAGGGCCAACCCACGGACCTGATGACCGTCGCTTCCTGGCTCAAGGACAAAAATCTGCTGGAAAAGGCCGGAGGACAGTCTCGTCTCGCCCAACTGTTTGACCGTACCATTAGTGCTGCCAACATCGACCAGTATGCCAAGCTGGTCATGGATAAATACACCCGCCGCCAGCTGATCCAAATCGGTGGCGAAATTGCTCAGCTCGGCTACGAAACCGAGAGCCCCCTAGAAACTGTTCTAGACCAGTCTGAGCAAAAAGTGTTTGGCATCACCCAAGAACGCCCCCAGCAGGGACTCACCGCCACCTCAGATATTCTCACCGAAACCTTTGACGACATTGAACAACGCTCCATGGGGATGGTGCTCCCCGGTCTATCCTGTGGATTTTATGACCTGGATGCCATGACCCAGGGTTTTCAGCGGTCCGACCTAATTATCGCTGCAGGGAGGCCGGCTATGGGAAAAACGTCATTCGTTTTGAATGTAGCTCGCAATATCGCAGGCGGGCACAAGCAGCCTATCGCTATCTTCAGTTTAGAGATGTCAAAACAGCAGCTGGTCTATCGTCTGCTGTCGTCAGAAGCCCGCATCGAAAGCGGTCGTCTGCGGACGGGGCGCATTGGCCAACATGAATGGGAGCCCCTGGGTCATGCGATTAGCTCTCTTTCCCAGATACCTATTTTTATTGACGATACGCCCAATATTTCAGTTACAGAGATGCGCTCCAAGTGTCGCCGTCTCAAAGCTGAAAATGGCGGAGCACTGGGACTGATTTTGATCGACTATCTCCAACTGATGGAAGGCAGCAGTGACAACCGTGTCCAGGAACTTTCAAAAATTACTCGCTCATTAAAAGGTCTCGCCAGAGAATTAAACGTCCCAATTATCTCGCTCTCCCAGCTCAGTCGCGGCGTCGAGTCACGTACCAACAAACGCCCCATGATGTCCGATCTGAGGGAAAGTGGATCGATCGAGCAGGATGCAGATTTGATCATGATGCTGTATCGAGAAGAATATTACGATCCGGATACACCCGATCGAGGTCTTGCAGAAATCATCATCGCCAAGCACCGTAATGGTCCAACGGGCACAATAAAACTGTTGTTTGAGCCACAATATACCCTATTTAGAAATCTCGCAAAGCCAAATTCATAGGGCAAAATTCTCGTTTTCAGTTGTTAATTTATCTTATTTTCTACAAGCTCAATGCACATCTAAACAGGCTATGAAAAGAGCTACAGTTGGTTTTTTGGGGACCATAATTGCATGCTTCTCAGGCGTTTTTCTAATAGCTTTTATTTTTGAAGTGCTGGGCATAATACCTACGGGATTAAGTACAAACAGAGCCAGGAAATATGTTTATTCAATAGCTGGTTACGACCTGTCTGAGTCAGTCAAACTAATCCATGCCAAACGATACTGGGCACAAGATCAAGATCCTATGACTGTTTGCAGCGTCTTTAAACTCTCTCGCAGAGAGCTTATACAGCTTAAAAGGTCTAATCTTTTTACGTACCGGGGCAAGGACCTAAGCAATACAATACCAGTCAAGAAAGGATGCTACACGTTTCAAACGCATGAAACAGCTGTTTTCACCAAGCATACGCAAAGTGGTGATCTGCAAAGGGGATATAGCGTACATATAAATGAGGCTAGCAATCTAGCTATGTTTGAGCTGTACGTCTATGACTGATATCAGTGCAATCTGGATAGTTGCCAGCACAGGTATAGGAAACGGGGTCGCTCCTTACTCTTCGACTCGATACCCTAGCTCTGCCAGGTGAGTTCTCGACTGTCGCCACCGCTCTTGTACCTTTACAAATACTTCTAGATAGACTTTGCCAGCAATCAGCTTTTGCATTTGCTCTCGGGCCGCCGTATTGATGGCTTTCATCATAGATCCCTGTTTGCCTATGAGAATGCCTTTTTGGGACTTGCGTTCCACATAGACCGTGGCGAGGACATTAGTGATTTTAGGTGTTTCCTCAACTGCTTCGATTGCGATCGCAACCGAATGGGGCACTTCTTCACGGGTGTGCAACAACACCTGCTCACGGATCAGCTCTCCCATAATGAATCGCTCAGGCTGATCCGTCACCAAATCGGGCGGATAGTAGTAAGGCCCAACCTCTAAACGCTCAATCAAAGCTGAGTTCAAAGCCCCTAAGCCAGCTGCAGTGACCGCCGAAAACTTAAATACGGGCCAGCCATTTTCATCCGCCAGGGACTGATAGCTCAGGTCAATCATCTGGGCCTTAGCCCCAGACTGCAGATCGGCCTTATTAATACCCAACACTATCGGTACATCGCTATGTTTAAGCAAATCAGCAATAAACAGATCACCCCGACCAGCCGCCGTCGTTCCGTCTACCACAAACAACGTAACGTCCACAGAGTTAATGGCAATCCGCGCATTTTTTACTAAGACTTTGCCCAGCTCGTGGTGAGGCTTATGGATGCCGGGGGTATCCACAAAGATAATCTGGGCTTCTGGTAGGGTCATCACCCCGCGCAAACGATTGCGGGTGGTTTGGGCAACCGGTGAGGTGATCGCAATCTTCTGCCCCACCAGAGTATTCATCAGGGTCGATTTACCCACGTTAGGTCGACCGACAATGCCAACAAATCCAGAACGAAAACCCGGTGGCGGTGTTGGGGTTCCCCCCAGATCAATGGTCATCCTTGTCGTAATACCTCTAAATTAGTGCTTGAAGGTGTGTCTAGCGTTTTTATAACGATCCTCAAATACCGGTGATATGTACTACCACATCGCGACGATAGCCACGGCGACGATGCTCCCACAGATAAATCCCCTGCCAGGTACCCAGGGCCAACCGCCCGTTCATAATCGGGATCTGTTCAGAAGTATGGGTCAAAGCGGTCCGCAAATGGGCAGGCATATCATCTGGCCCTTCATCACTGTGTCGATAATGACTTCCTTCAGGCACCAGCTTGGCTAAAAAGGTCTCCATATCCACCAGTACGTCAGGATCGGCATTTTCCTGAATCACCAAACTGGCTGAGGTGTGGCGTAAAAAAATACAGCACAGTCCCATACTGACCCGAGATTCACGGACCGCATCCTGCACCTGCATTGTAAATCGCTGTAGTGATTTGCCACGGGTCTGTAGCGTTAGCACGGTTTGATAGTGTACGGATAGCGACGTGGTAGAAGTCATGGCGATGCCCTCGGAACTAGAGACTCAAGATGCTTTCAGCATAGAACAGGACCTCCCCTAGGATGACCCTATTGACAATAAACAGCTTAAAGTTTCTCCGTAGCCGTTGTATCAATTGCTCAACAGGGAATTTTGAAATTACCTAGTCAAGGTGTTTTAAAGATTTTTGTTCCATAGCCACCACCGAATGTCCCCCATGCTGCCCCACAGTCCGATTATTGTCATTACACAGGGAGTGGGCACATGGAATCACTGGCGCTGTAAGCAAGCAGCTACAGCGTCTGCGCCTCAGCTCAGAGAAGCACTGCTGATCCGAGCTGAGCTGCCTAACATTAATTTCAGCGGTGTGGATGCCTGTCTAGGTAACTTTTCTAGGGCTAATCTATGCAAAGCCAACCTAACCCGGGCAATTTTCTATACGGCCAACTTATCCCAAGCCACGCTAGATTTGGCTGAGCTAGACAACGTTGACATGCGTGAGGCCAACCTGCGGAATGCCAGTTTGGTCAGGGCCCATGCCCAGCAAGCCAACTTTGCCAGGGCCGATTTGCAGGGCAGCAATCTCAGGGAAGTCAGACTCACCCAGGGTAATTTTTGTGAGGCATCTCTGATCGAGGTGGATGGCTGCATGGCCCAGATGGCCAGCTGTAATCTGAGCCATGCAAACCTGCAAAACAGCCTCTTTTATACGGCCAACTTTGCCCAGGCCACCCTGGGCAAAGCCAATCTCAAAGCAGCCGATTTCCGGGAGACCGACCTCACCCAGACAGTTTTAGACGAGATTGATGGCGACAATACCAACTTTGCCAGGACAATTTTGGATCGAGCGCGCCTCAATGGGGCTAGCCTTAGGGGAGCCGACTTTACCATGGCTAGTTTGCGGCTTGCCACCCTACATCGGGCCAACCTGAGCAGGGCCTGTCTTAAAAGCGCGATCTTCACCAAGGCGTCTATGGTTGGCGCAACGCTGGCTGACGCCAACTTAGAGAACGTCAATTTTCAAGGGGCTAACTTGAGCGGGGCCAATTTCAGCCGGGCTAATGTGCATGGGGCCCGGCTGATGGGGGCTAATCTAAGCCATGCCAACCTCAGCTACGTTGATCTACGCTCTGTGGACCTATCGGGGGCAAATTTGAGCGACGCCATTTTGACAGGGGCGCATCTGCCTTTGGACTATACGCCATCGGGTTGGGGTTGCTTAGCCGCCTAGCTGAGGTAGCGGCGAATGGCATGGGCGATGGTATCGTTACCATCCTTAGGCAACGGAGCACCCGTGGGTGGGTCCAACGGCTGTTCTAAAAATGACCAGTCACCGCTAAAAAAAGTAGCGCTGTCTAAAATTTTGTGAGCGGCATGGCGCTGAATGCCCTCCACCAGGGGTGCAGCTTCGGCAAATCCCTCACGGGGTATGGTGATAACCCCCCGATCTAGGCAGCAGGCTTCCGCAAAGGTACCGTAACCCGGTTTGGAAACAACGCGATCGCAAATCACCATCGTATCCACGGGCCGCAGCAGGCTACGGTCTAGAATCCTCAGCAGGTTGGGCAGATCTGGCGCACGCCGATCAAAGGTAATAAACTGCCAGTCAGGATAGTTGGCGAGGGCTTGCTTATAGGGAATTTGAGCCAATCCCAACCCACCAAATGTTAGCAGTATGGTTCGTTCCATCGGGGCGGTTATGTTGCATCGACGCCTGAGGTCAGCAGCGGTAAGTTTAGGGGTGCCGCTGGTTAAACCGACGTCGGTAATATCAGAAAATGCGGTCATCGATTCATGGAAGGGGAGGCGAAAGAGGCGATCGCAGTCCCCAAAACAGTCCGCAATCCAATCCGCTATGGCCTCAAATTCTCCCCCCCAGGGGCGATAGATAAAATCCCAGCCAAAGTTGCTCATCATCCAGCAGGGTACTTCCACCGCCTTGGCCAGCTGGGTTACCAGGGGTGGAATATCTCCCAAAATCAGGTCCACCCCCACAGTCTGGATAAACTCAACTTCTGGAGCCAATATCTCGTCTTGATGGGCACGAATCCACTGGAGCTTCTCTAGGGTGGCCGCCTTGTCCATCGTCAGGCTATCGATTTGAAATACGCCAATATCAAAGCTCACCGAGCGATAGCTGACCCGCTCCGATGGTAGATAGGACGATAGCAACCACTGGGGGGCCGTCGTCGCCACAATAATATGTATATCGGGACAGAGCTGAAGCAGCGTTGCCGCCACGGCGGCTGCCCGAGTGGCATGGCCAAAACCATGGCTGGTAATGGCTAGATAAAGCGTAGGCATAGGTCTCAAAAATTAATCAAGCAATAACCTACTTTCTATCACTGTTGAATAGTGATGACCGGTCGCCGGTAAAACGTGACTGGTTTCTAACAAAAATACCCAAATTTTATCCGTTCCATGTCCTTCGTCTGCTGAAATATCGTCCAAAAAACAAAATGGTGAGATAGCCAAAACTACCTCACCATTTCAACATTTGAAGCTCCGAGTTGTTGCCAACCCTAGGGAAAGTCAGCTGTTTTTAGATAGGCATCAACAGACCTAACCCTAGAGAACCGGTACAAACTTCTCCTTTTCAGGAACCGTCGTATACTCAGCCACAATCTGACGGAATTCGTCACCATCAAGGGTTTCCTTCTCGATCAGAATGTCAACGACTCGGTCGACAGCTGCTCGGTTTTCTTCCACCAAGCGCTTGGCATCGTCATAGCAGCGCTCAACAATAGTGCGAACCTGCTCATCAATGCGTTGGGATACGGTCTCGGAATATTCTGAACGTCCGCCCCAGCTGCCGCCTAGGAAGACCTCACCCTGGGGATTTTCCAGGGCCAGGGCACCCAGTTCGGTCGACATACCAAAGCGAGTGACCATCTGCCGTGCCATGGAGGTTACCTGCTGCAGATCGTTGCCCGCACCGGTCGTTACCTCAGCATCACCAAAAATCACATCCTCAGCGGCACGACCGCCCAGGGCACCGGTAATCCGGGCTAGCAGCTGCGCTCGGGAGATTAGCATCTGGTCTTCGCTGGGGGTAAACCAGGTTAACCCCTGGGCCTGACCGCGGGGGATGAGCGTGACCTTCTGAACCGGGTCGTGGGCCTTGACCAGGGTGCCAATTAGCGCGTGGCCGACCTCATGGTAGGCAATCAGACGCTTGCTCTTGCCGTCCACGAGGGGAGTGCCTTCCATACCGGCGATGACGCGATCGACGGCGTCATCGATCTCACGCATGGTGATGGCATCCTTGCGGCGACGGGCGGTTAAAATAGCCGCTTCGTTGAGCAGGTTAGCCAGGTCGGCTCCGGTAAAGCCAGGGGTGCGACGTGCGATCGCATCTAGAGAAATCTCATCCGCCAGCTTTTTGTTGCGGGCATGGACCCCCAACACTTCCACACGACCTTTAACATCGGGCGGATCAACGGATACTTGACGGTCAAAACGACCGGGGCGCAGCAACGCTGAGTCGAGCACATCGACCCGGTTGGTAGCAGCGATCACGATAATGCCGCTATTACCCTCAAATCCGTCCATTTCAGTGAGCATCTGGTTAAGGGTTTGCTCGCGCTCGTCGTTACCGCCACCGATACCAGAACCCCGCGATCGACCAACAGCGTCGATCTCATCAATAAAGATAATGCAAGGGGCATTTTCCTTGGCTTTTTTGAACAGATCGCGGACACGGGAAGCACCCACACCGACAAACATTTCCACAAATTCAGAACCGGAAATGCTGAAAAAGGGCACACCAGCTTCACCGGCAATGGCCTTAGCCAACAACGTTTTACCCGTACCGGGAGGCCCCACTAGCAGAACACCTTTGGGAATGCGAGCACCCACAGCCGTAAACCGCTCAGGCTTTTTCAAGAAGGTAACGACCTCCTCTAGCTCTTCCTTGGCTTCATCAATCCCGGCCACATCGTCAAACATGATACCGGTCTTGGCTTCCATCATGAAGCGGGCTTTCGACTTACCAAAGTTCATGGCTTGACCGGGGCCACCACCGACACCACCATTAGAACGTCGGAACAAGAAGAACAAACCAGCTATCAATAGAAATGGAAACAGCAGATTTCCTAAGATACCAACCACTGCCCCATCGTTACGAGGCGGGTGGGAGTCTAGACTAATATTCGAGTCACGCATCTGCTCAACCAATTCAGGCGCGCTACCCGGTAAATCGACACGCCAGCGCATGATGCGGTTATCTATCTGCGGGTCAACCGCTTCCACAATTGCTGTCCGACCGCCATCGTAGAGGTCAACCGCCGTTACTCGGCCAGCCTCTAAATAGTCTAGGAACCGGCCGTAGGTCATACGGGTACTGGCCGTATTACGACTCATATTTGCGGGGTCTCCGCCCATGGATCCTTGCCAAAAGAAAAACCCAATCAACAGGGCTGGCAGCGTCCAGAGCAGAATGACTCTCCAAGAAAGCTTCATATCTCGGTGGCCTCGTTTTAATTAACAGTCCTAACGTGCTAACCGTGGCAAAGCACGGTCTACATCTAAATCAGCTTTTAAGAACAAATGTATTAACAGTATAAATACGCAGATCGCATTTATTCCTAAGTCAATCCAGTTCTATTAGCTACATTGTTTACTAAATGTAACGTAATTTCTCAGATACGATCAATCCGTTACAGGCGGGTGCACTACTGGGAAATTGCGATCGCACCCTCCAAACGCCCCTGATCAAACCCCCGCTGGTGCAAAATTAGCCATGAGTCCACCAGGTCAGGTCCTTGCATATCAGCCATCAGTGCGGCCCGTAGCGATCGCATAATGAGTCCTTTTTTTACACCCAGCGCTTTGGTTACCCGGTTGATCACCCCTTTAGCATCGCTGGCCTCGTTTAGACCCTCGTGGGCTTTGAGGGCATCCAGTACCGCCTGCATCGCCTCAGCCACCCCGTCTTTTTTAAGCTGGTCCACGGCGGCATCGGCAAAGTCCAGGGTGGGTGTAAAGAAAAAGTGACTGAGCTCGACACAGTCCGTTAGCCGGGTCAGGCTAGGACCCACTAACGCCGATAGTTTTAGCAGCCAGTCTCGGTCGGTTTCCAACTTAAAGTCATATCCGGACTCTTTTAAGTAGGGCGAGATCAGCTCTAATAGATCCTCCGGAGATTTTTGATGCAGGTACTGGCTGTTGAGCCAATCCAATTTATCCCAGTCAAACTTTGCCCCTGCTTTGTTAACACGCTCAAAGCTAAACAGTTTGGCCGCCTCACCCAGGGTAAATATCTCCTGCGCCTCTGGGGCTGACCATCCCAACAGCGTCATGTAGTTAGCTAAGGCTTCAGGAACAAACCCCATCGCCTGAAAATCGGAAAGGGAGGTCACCCCGTCACGCTTGGAAAGCTTTGCTCCCTTTTCATTTAGGATCAGCGGCGTATGGGCAAATAGGGGTACCGGCATCCCCATAGCTTCATATAGCAAAATTTGCTTGGGCGTATTGCCCACATGATCCTCACCGCGAATGACGTGGGTAATCCCCATGTCCGCATCGTCCACTACCACGACAAAGTTATAGAGGGGCTGACCGATGTCCTTACCAGATGATGCCCGGGCAATCACCATGTCACCGCCCAGATCGCGGCCTTTCCAATGAACCGGTCCGCGCACCATGTCATTCCAGGTAATATCGCGACCGTCTTCGATTTTAAAGCGAATAACCGCCTGCCGCCCCTCGGCTTCAAACGTCGCAATTTGCTCAGGTGTGAGGTGGCGATGCTGATTGTTATAGCGGGGAGCTTCGCTGCGGGCCTTTTGTCGCTCGCGCATAGCGTTGAGTTCTTCGGGGGTTTCGTAGGCGCGGTAGGCCAGCCCCTGATCCAAAAGTGCTTGAATTTTGGGCTGGTATAACCCCATGCGCTGGGTTTGATACACAGGCTCCTCGTCCCAGTTGAGCCCCAGCCACTGAAGACCATCCATAATATTCTGGGTGTACTCGGGCTTGGAGCGCTCTAGGTCAGTATCTTCTACGCGTAGAAGAAACGTGCCTCCCTGGGCGCGGGCAAACAGCCAGTTAAAGACCGCAGTTCGAGCCGTACCAATGTGGAGATTGCCGGTGGGACTCGGCGCAAGCCGAACACGAACAGACATGGTGATAGTGCAAAGACGAAACAGCTAGGTCTATCAGCGTACTATACGGTCGACGTAATGGTGGCCCTCACTGACCTATGCTGTTGGCTCTAGCACAGTAAATTTCTGAGCCCCTAAGGCTGGCCATGAAGATCCCGCAAAGTTGTCTGAGTAGCTCAGAGAAATTGGAACAATAATAGTGTCGATAATTCTTGATGAATTAGCAGAATCCATTTTGACAAATATTCAAACAATTTAGGGTAAGGCCCCATGGGATTAAGCGAGATTATTAAAGATAAGGCCGTACGAGCCAAACTCACGACCGAGTGCACAAAACTCATTGATCGACAGGTTGCGGCCAAAGGCGGTCTGTCTGGAATGGCCATGAAAACCGCCTATGGTGTGATCAAGGGCGTTGGCGCTGGCTATATTCCCGGAGCCATCGATCGGATACTGCCCGATGCTTGCAGAGCTCTCGACCCCATTTGGCAAGAAGGCAAAGCAGCAGGCGACCCGGTCAAGTATCTTAGCGACCATAGCGATCGCACAGCCGACAGTCTGCTAAGTGTCACCGATGCCCGCATCCAGAAAACCAACAATGGCGTTGTGGGCGCCACCTACAAAAAGCTGCGTAAATCGGTAAAAACCGACGTAGAAGCGGCTGTGCCGGACTTGGCTCAGGTAATCAACAGCTGTGCGGTTGAGAGTTTACAAAGCTCAAAATAACTCCGCTACCAGACCCGCCAGTCTTCCCAATCCAAATTGAAAATAGAGGTATTGGGGAAGGCTGTGGGGTTGCCATCCGATTGAATCCTTTGCTGTAGCTCTAGGAAATCCGGCTCTACCCTCGGTAGCTCGTCCACCAGGGTGTAGGGTAGGATTTGACGCTCCAGGGCATAGTCAACGGTGGCTCCAGCAGCAATCCCCACCGACCATTCAAAGGAATGCACCCGATAGGCGGCGGCAGCAATGGTGCTGGTGGCAATACTTTTACCGGCTACCAGCAAGTTGTCAATTGTTTGGGGAATCATTGCCCGCAGGGGGATTTGCCCAGGGTAGCTCTGGCCGTGGGCCCGGCGCACACCGGGACGCTCGATATTACCGGGACGCTCCGGAGGAGACTGCTCCATACAGGGGTGAAAATCGATGGCATATTGGGCAATCCCCACGGAATCGGCAAAAATAGTGGAGCGGGTCCGTCGGGGAATATCGGTGGGGGACTGGCCACTAGCAATCGCTGCTGTCGTTTCTAGACCAGCCAGCGCCCGTCGAAGCGATAGGTACATACTATCGGGCAGCTGGGTCTGGTAGTAGTCATCGTTATAATCCACGCGGGAAATATCGATCTCGTTGACCATAAATCCCTCAGGGTGCCCGTAGCTGGGGCGTCCCACAATGCGGCGTCCCTCGCGCATATAGGGATGCTTAGATAAGCCGTGGGCCGTATTCATGGGGGCGTCAAACCCACTCAGAAATCGATGGCGCAGGTCCACATCTTTGATGCCATAACCTAGCTGAGAATCTGTCAGCCCAGCGACGAGCCAGTAGTAGTAGCTAAACGCATTCTCCTCACCCCGCCGCAGGGTATCCACACGCAGTCCGCCTAGCCAGCCACCCGGCTCTAGCTGACCAGCCGCCTCTAGCTGCTCAGGAGAATAGATCAGGTTATCCATCGCCGTACCGGGTCGATAGTCATTGCCCCAGGTCCAGTTTTGCATGGAGACATCGCCAGGTTTGATGCCACTTACACCAAAAATGCGAGGTGCGGGCCGTTTGCCCGGGGCCAGGAGGCGTCGGTAGGTAAAAACAAAGTCGATGTAGTTGGTATTGTCACGCTGACGTTCAAAGCTAAAGTAGGGGGCGTAGGTATCGTAGTAAGCGGGCTTTTCCTGGGCTTGGGGAGACTCCGTACGCTCCATGGCAAAGGTATAGGTGAACCCCTGGGTGCAGTACTGATCGCCCGTCAGCGTAGGGGAGGACGGATTCAGGTATGACTTGGGGTCTAGCCCCAGACGATAGGGCACCCCGGCCAGGGCGATCACCTCACCGGTTTCGGTTGCTTCGACCACATACCAATCGGCAGGACCGTCATGGCCGCTAGGCTCAAAGCGAATAATACGTTTGCTCAGGCGCTCCGAATCGTCATAGCGGTAAATATCTTCCAAATTGGTGGAGAGAGGCTCGGTGTTGAGCGGTGGGGCTCCCGGTGCTGGGCTATGCTGTATTGCGATCGCGTTCACAATCATCGCCCCGTCCACATCTACCTCTTTTACCACGGTGGATGGAAACCACTTCAGCTCACCCTGACCGGCACGGGCCGCCTCATCCAGCATTTCCACCAAAATATCGTGGGCATCGGCGGGCAAAAAACACACCGCACTGACCCAGCAGTCCCCTGGATTTTGGCGTCCGTATCGCTCCAGCACCCGCTGCCGCAGCTGGTTGTATCCGGCCGGGTAAAACTCCAACTGGCGCTGACGTCTGGCTTCGTCCAAGGCCGTTGTTCCCTGGGAGGTGAGCTGGCCCCCCAGCCAGTCGGTCATTTCCGTTAGGCAGACGGTTCGTCCCGCCCTTAGACTCTCGTAGGCAGTAGCCACCCCGGCCAAACCACCGCCGACCACCAGGAGATCGCAACTCTCCACCTGGTCTATACGGCTCGGTGCCGCCGCCAGAGGACTAGACATTGCCAAAGAAAGGCCGATTGCTGATAAGAATTGCCACCCGTACCGACGGGCAATCCCAAACACGTTGGCCGAAACTTGCATCAGTGTTTCCTCAGTCGCTGCATCGGGTGCCATGCTACCCCCAGGCAACTATACCCACAAGACTTAGTATCTGTGGCACAAATTCGCGAATTTTTATCGCCCTGGGCTAGGCGCCACAGTAAACAATCAGATCAATTTCAACATCGCCGTAGCCAGCCAGCGCAGTAATCCCCACAGTGGTACGACTAGGCAGACGGGTCTGGTCAAAATAGGACGCATACACCTGATTCACAACGTCGTAGTAGCGAAAGTCGGTTACAAAAATACGCACCATAACAACATTTTCAAACCGGGTGCCCGCATGGGTCAATACTCGCTGTAAATTCTCCATCACCTGGCGGGTTTGGGCCTCGATATCTAACTTGAGCACCTCACCAGAGGTGACATCTTCAGCCAGCTGTCCGGTAACAAAGAGAAAATCGCCTGCCCTGACCGCATGGGAGTAAGGGGCCACCGGAGGCAGGCCGTCAGGCAGGGTAATAAATTCGAGCATAGGGGCTCAGTCTATGGGCATAAATTTGTGCTTTTTCATACTAAGCGAATTTGGCCATAGCTCATTTGGTCTAAATCCCATCGCGGCCCCTTTGGCCACCCCAAAACCCGTGGCCATAAATCAGCTGAAAATGCGATCTTTTTAACCAAATATATGGTACATTTGTATTAATAATAGTTCTTATGTTCTACTTTTCTCACTGTCCCATTCTGACACATGAACGATCTAGAGATGGAACTTCAAACCATTCGGCAAAAGCTAAAAACCCTTAAGGCGGCACCTCCAGAAACCGTAGCTGCGCCCTGGGTACAGTCTCGATTGGCAGCGCCTTCCCCCAGTCTGGCCCAGGTAACCACGGCCATTGCCACCCTGCGGCAGCGGTCGGGGCAAACCCAGCCACCGGCAGCGAACTCCACCAGCCTGCAACAGTTCGATGATATCCTCACCAGCGTTGACAGTTTGGCCCAGCAGCAACAACAAACACTGCAGCAGCTGCAGCGTTTGGGGGATAGCCTAGGGCAGCAGTCACAGCCCGGTAATTCACCAGCTATTGATGATATTGTTCGCTTTTTGAGCGCCTGTCAAACCATCCAGATTCCCACTATTCAGCGGGATGCCAACGGCTACCTGGGACTGCACCACCGGTCGGTCAACTTTCGACAGGCCGAATATGATGCGACTTCTAATGCAGACGCTTTGAGAATGCGATCGCAGCTATTCAAGCATACGCTCCAGCCCCAGGAAGCTGAGGAGTTTGACAGAGCACCCATACAGAACAGCCTGCTGAACGAGCTAAAACGGATATATCAGCCGGTATATCGGGCGCTCCAGAGATGGAGTAATCGCCACCTCTCCCCCTCCAAACAGCCCCGAACGTCACACTTCACACTCTTAGATGGAGCCATTTGGGGAGTTGGCGCTGTGATTGTCCGCATTGTTCTCAATCAGCTTTTCCAAATTTACGCAGCCCTGTGGACTCCGGTGGCGCTTGTGGTCATTGTTGGGGTGATTGTCAGCCTCTATCGCTCAATTCTCAGTCCACGCCCCGATCCGGTGCTCGGATATCGCACCTTGATGATCATTGTTGGCTTACTCATTGGCGGGCGCTTCTCGTAGCCCGCTGTTACGCCAATGCCAATCCCAACAGATATCAGAGTTTCTATACATTTTTATAACGGTCGTTGAGCAGATTTAGCTAATTGTTGCGTCATTTCCATTGTTTTTATACCCCCAGAGAGGTCATCCCATGGTTTATCGCACTAACAGCACCCATCG
Organism: Cyanobacteria bacterium P01_H01_bin.26; assembly: GCA_038748225.1. Lineage (GTDB taxonomy): Bacteria > Cyanobacteriota > Cyanobacteriia > Phormidesmidales > Phormidesmidaceae > Leptothoe. The sequence goes on from JBCDJC010000007.1 coordinate 38,751, forward strand.
CCCCCATTCCCAGGGCCTAGGACCAAAACCTTTAGTTGCCGCTAGTCTCATCATGGTGCTTGCCGCACTGTTGTTTGATTTTGAAAGAATTCAGACATTTTTGACATCCCCTAACACCGCTAGCCAGCCAGTCGACTGCAACGCCGTTGTTAGCAGTGAGTCAAAACTCTCACGGGAGCAGCTGGCCAAACTGCTGACCATCCCAGAAAGAGATGCAAAAGCGCAGGTACGTCAAGTTGTTAGCGAACCCTACTGTCAGCTTCCTACACTCAAGGTAAGATCCGGCGTAGATGCCGAAAGGGAAGCCTATCCCCTAGCGTTTGATCCCGGCACAACCCTTGTGATTCTCTACGAAAATGATGAGTATGCAGGCTACCGTTTTAGCTTTGAGTAGGTTTAATCTGCCAAAATGGGTATTGTTGTTGGGGCTGATCTTAAGCAGCTGTCAGTCCCAGGCACCGCCGCCTAAACGTGTGATCAATATTCAACAGCAGTGGGAGCTAGAACCTGGTGATCTCATTGCAGATACCCTTGTTGTGGGGAGCTTAGGCGACATTTCCATCCAGCTTAAAGGAACCCCGCTGAGGGCACCCTTTGCTGGCAAGCTGGAGCCCAGCACGTTTGAACAATGTGCCATCTACTCCACCCCCGAGGTACCGGCCTATCTCTTTCGATTTTGTGGCTTGCGACGACCCAGATTTGGAACCGTCAAAGCGGGTCAGACCATGGGTAACGGCAGCCATGTACAGTTTGCTACCCTGCGTCGACAACCCGATGGCACCTGGATTATTGTTGAACCCTCCACAGGAATCTTGGAACGGGCGATTTCAAAACATCATTCTGACGATAACTCACAGGACAGCGATATTAATCCCAGTCAGGCTAAGTCCAAAGAGTCGTCATCAGCAGACAGCTCTCCTAACTAATTAGTCGAGAGTCTTCACTTCTTAGGAAACAAAATTATTTCGGATCCACTCTCCAGCACTAATTTTTCGCTCTTATACAATCCCTATCCCTTAACGATATTGCTGTTTTCAGAGACCTACCGCCATGCTGCGCTTCAAGCTCCACCACCTGTGTGCCATTTCTCTCCTGGTGACGGCCCTATGTCATCGACCTGCCCAGGCGATGGGAGTAACGTTTGACCTAGCAGTAGCATCTCAAGAGACTCCCGCACCCGCTGCGCCCGAACGTAACAACCCCACAGTCTCTCCTGCGACATTGCGATCTGGGCCACTCCCGATCCCACCCGAAGCTAGCCGACCTCCCGTCAGGGATATGTCATCCAAGGTCGCCCCACCCAACGTGATTTCGTCGGCAAGACTTTTATCCCCGCCGCCACCGGAAGCCTTACCCATCGCTCGAGTGCTGCCACCGGTCAAGTCTTTACCAGCCAAGCAGCTCCCCTCAGTTGGCTTAAGTTTTGCTCCGGCCCAGCCAGCCGTGGCACACCCACCCAAGAACCCGGCTCCTACGCCTGTAGCTATGCCCCCATGGATTTATAAAGGGGGTGCCAATTCACTGGTCGCTAGGGTCATTGGCAGTGCTGAAGGCACCCGCAGCGCCGATGGCACCCCCACCCGAGCGTACTATGGCCACACCGATCCAGGTAACGGTGTTTGGAATATGGGCACGTTCTCCTATCAGCATGGTGCCAAGTCTCCCGACGAAGCGGATGATAAACAGCTCAAGCGGCTGCAGCAGCAAGGCAAAGTCATTGCGCGCCAGGCCGATCAGGCTCAGTTGGACATCACCCTGGGTGAAGCGTTAAATGGTCTAGATTTAGCTAATCAGTCTCCTAGGGCAGCCCTCGAGCCGGGAGGCTATATTGACCGATTGGCAGAAGCTCGACGGCAAGGTATGCAAAATCACGAGGCTATTGTCTGGGCCAGGACTTACTCCTACATGAATCCTGACACTCATCAGTGGAATGCTCCCGGGCTTGGCAACACCCTACCCAGCATCCATCGAGATCAAAGTCGCCGCCATCAGGCAATCAACCGAGCATTTACCCACTACCAAGCTCAGCACAACACGGGGGAGCTTGCGGCTAAAAGCCTAACATCTCCAGTCATGACTGTAGCTCAGCAACCACCAAACGGAGCTACTCCGATAGAGACAGAGCAAACAAACCAGCCAGTTGCTTCTGTAAAACTATCACAGGTAAAACCGCTGGAGTTTGGCAGCCCAGCTGCTGGGTCAAACCAGGAGAATAATACTGACTCAACAGCCATCCTTTCAGAGAGAGATGTCGATTTACCCCAGGCAGCAAACGGCTCTTTAAATCCAGATGAAAACTCTCAGGCGCAGACCGTGCCCGAAGCAGAAATCGTGCCAACACCGGGGTAACAGGCTAGCTCCGAAGGGGCGTTTTGCAACAAATAATAGACAACAATAAAAAAACCAGGCTAGAGTAGGGCTAGCGCCGAGCGGCTGTGTAAGAATTATGCAAACTCCATCGTCCCCCATTTCATCCTTTGCAGAGGCAATAGAACGATGTCAGGCTCTAGGCATGCGGCTAAGCCGTCAGCGTCGCTACATTTTAGAACTTTTGTGGGAAGCACAGGAACATCTATCGGCCCGTGAAATTTATGACGAACTAAATCAGCGCGGTAAAAAAATTGGCCACACATCGGTTTATCAAAATTTGGAAGCCCTATCTGAAAAGGGAATTATTGAATGTGTCGAGCGCTCAGATGGTCGACTTTATGGACATCTAAATCGATCACACAGTCACGTAAACTGTCTAGACACCCAGAAAATTATTGATATTGATATTAAGCTACCGGACGGAGTGCTTAAAGAAGTAGAAGCACGTACCGGTCTTAGAATCACCGATTATCGTATTGATTTTTTTGGAAAATCAGACTAGCTAAGACACAAGCTTTAACTGCTGGCCCTTGTTTCGTAAGCTAGTCGCCGAGCACATCACGGCTAAAGAAAAAAAGTACTGTGCCAAATACAATCGCAGCAATCGTCAAATCCATGGCCAAGCCCTCTCAATAGTATGTGGGTTATTACCAGATTGCCTTTTCTTGTGTCCCAATGGGAGCCCTTAAATAAATTTTTTTTGAATTTTGCTATTAAATCTAGCTCCGGATTTGCACAGGCATTACAAGATAGGTCATCTGTAGACCGCTTACGGGAGTAAGAATCGCTGGGCTAGTGGAGGAGTTGCACTGCAGCTGAACTTCGGCGCTGGGTAAAGCTCGCAGTCCCTCTAATAGATAGCGTACGTTAAAGGCAATATCGAGATCGTCACCGGTAACCTGTGCCGGCATTTCCTCCCGGCCGCTGCCAACCTCCTGGGCCTCAACGGAGAGTGCAAGAATTTGCTGAGTTCTTCCAATGGAAAGTTTGACAATATTATTACGCTGATCGGCTAAAACCCCAATACGCTCTAATGCGGCCATCAGCTGCTTTCGATCCAAGGTAAGCTGACGCTCAAAATTCTTAGGAATCAGCTGACGATAGTTAGGATACTGTCCCTCTAGAAGCCGAGTTGTGATTCGCTGATGTCCCAGCTCAAAAACAACCTGAGTTGGATCAAATCGTAAAAGGATAGGATCTGACTCCCGGTAAGCCTGGAGTAAGCGTTCTAGCTCTCGAAGCGCTTTTCCAGGTACGGTCACATTGATTGACAGGTCAACACCAGAATCATCAACGCTTTGAACGACAGCTAGTCGATGACCATCGGTGGCAGCAAACTCCAGATTTTCTGGATCTGCGATCACATGAACCCCCGTCAGCACCTGTTTTGTTTCATCGGAGCTAGTGGCAAATAGAGCACCTCGCAGCCCTTCCAAAATTGATTCAGCGGAGACGCTGGCTGTCTGCCCATCTTCTACTAGGGGAAGATGGGGATAGTCAGTGGCGCCCATACCGCGCACCTGGTACTCTCCCGCTGAGCAGGTCAGCGTAATCACAGGCTCTGCTTCCGACTGACTAAAATCCAAATCTTCTGACGGCAGTTTTGCCACGATATCCCCTAGCAGCTTGGCTGGAACTGTCATCACACCGCCAGACTCCACATGGGCCGAAAAACTAGTTTGGATTCCTAGGGTTTCGTCAAAGCTGGTTAGGGTAATGCGCTGGGCGTCATCGTCTACCTTGACTAGAATATTCGCCAATATGGGCTTACTAGGTCTAGAAGGAATCGCCCGACTAACAATTGAGAGATGTGTGTTGAGATCTCCCTGGGAGCAAACGAACTTCATGGCAGACAAATAACTATCAAGAATGCTGGCCAATCGTAACACCCCGCCAGAAGGATTAAAAGGTTTGTTTTCGAGCAAATTTTATTGTTCTAGTTTCTAGATCGATCTCTATTTTAAATTTAAATAATAGTAGTAGTAGGGCCTGTGGAAACTGTGGAAAACGTTGTTGTATCCCTCTTGGAACAGGCCGTCTAATCTTTTTAAGCTTGTGGAAAAAATGTGAATAGCTCGCGGTGTTTTCAACAGGTTGACAGGGGTTCGATTTTTTTTCCACGTACCCGTCTGCGTTCTCCCCAGCTACTCCACATATTTTGCACAGCTAAATCAAAGTTTTCCACAGCTTGGCGGCGCTAAAATTTGCACTAAACTTAACGTTTGCTGGAAGCTGAGGTCCAACCCAAACGAGATTTTTAGTTCTGCAGTACTATTAAATGGGTGGGTGAGTTCATCAATCTATCTGCACGTGCCCTATTTTATAAAGCTATGGCGCTTAGAAAACGCCGCCTCGGCTAAATTTGCAGGTGGCATGCCAGGGGGCAGACTAGCGATCGCGACGGCTGAGGCTAATCTGGTCGCTGAGCTCACGCACGGTCTGGGCCATATTCAAATCTTTTTTGATCAGCTGAGCAATTTTGTCACAGCTGTAGAGCACTGTGGTGTGGTCCTTTCCACCAAAGACTTCACCAATTTTGGGTAGGCTCAGATCCGTATGCTGACGCATCAAATACATGGCGATTTGGCGGGCCTGGCTGATTTCACGACGACGTGAGTTCCCCTTGATCTCTTCGACAGAAACCCCAAATACCGCTGAAACGGTATCAATGACTGACTTTGGTGAGGCATCTACCCTGGCAGCTGGTGCATCCAGGACAGGTTTGAGATTTTCAATGGTCATGGGGAGACCGGAGATCGAGGTGTATGCGATCGCACGGATCAGTGCCCCTTCCAGTTCCCGAATGTTTGAGGTGTAGCCCGAAGCAATGTACTCCGTCACCTCGCGGCTGAGGGTCACGCTTTCGTATTCGGCTTTTTTTTGCAAAATGGCCATCCGAGTTTCAAAATCGGGCGGCTGGATATCGGCAATCAAACCCATCGAAAATCGAGAGCATAGCCTCTCTTGAAGCCTAGGTATTTTATTGGGGGGACGATCGGAGGCAAGGACAACCTGTTTGCCGGCTTCATGCAGGGTATTAAAGGTATGAAAGAACTCTTCTTGGGTATATTCTTTGCCTTCGATAAATTGAATATCGTCCACTAAAATAATGTCGACCTCGCGATACTGCTCGCGAAACCGCTGCATGCTGTCGCGACGGATAGCCGTAATTAGATCATTGGTAAATTGTTCGGTGGAAACATAGGCGATGCGAGCGTCCGTGTCGATATCGCGACGGTAGTGGCCAATGGACTGCATCAGATGGGTTTTACCCAAACCCACACCGCCACACAAAAATAGAGGATTAAATTCACGACCAGGTGACTCTGCCACAGCCAGCGCGGCGGCGTGGGCCATCCGGTTATTGGCACCTACAACAAAGCGCGAAAATACGGCCTTAGGATTGAGATCGGGGATGCTGGATTTGCTGCTACTCTGGCGCTCCATCGTTTGTGAAGGGGTGGGCCAGACAGCGGCTTCGCCTGCATGACCGTTGTCACCGTTGGCCGTTTCACTGACGGTAACAACGACGTCAATATCGTGGCCCAGCAGCTCTTGGGCCACGTCAGAAATCACCTGAATATAGTGCTTTTGTACCCAGTTGCGTGCAAACGGGTTGGGGGTTGAGATGGTCAGAGTGCTATCGGCAAGGGTTTGGAGCCGTGTCGGTTTAATCCACGTTTCAAACGTTGGTCCACTCAGCTGAGTCTGAAGTTTATCGAGGACCTCATTCCAGAGACCGTCTACTTTATCCACAACTAACCCTCCGGTTAAAGGCGAGCACACTCTGAACTAGCAAAGGCTAATCGCTCCTATGCCATACGCTCCAAAGGGGTATAGCACAGGTACAAAGACCTGAAAAAAACAGAACCATCAGCTGCTGCTGAGTCCGCCTTTGCCAAGGGGTTGATAGGGTCCTAGGGACCTTAGGTTAAATAGGAGTCAATGGCGAAAGCAACATGACATTGTATGCAATCTATTTTGGTAGAGCGGTCTGATCAAACCAACGTAATGCCAAAACTTAACCAGCCTAGGCCAGGAATATACCCGAGTCGAACCGTGACTGGCAGTGCGATAACTTCCCCATTGATGACCCAAAAACGTAGGCGACTGCCCACATAGGGAACTAACTATCTAGATCTTTAGGTATAACTGCTTAGAATTTCGAAAACTAATTTGCTCTAATACACTAACCTTTTGTCGCTCACATATCCAGCCAACATATCCCTTGAATGTTAGCGGTAGATATAATCCTTTTTAAAGGATGCCGTAGGTTTAATTCCAGATTTGTCCGGTTTGTTTGACAGTCCTTTGGGTGCCTTGTCAAGGGTAAAAACTATTGCTGCCAGTGCCTATAATTAGAGGGACGGGGCCAGCCATTTGCACATAAAAAGTCCATAGGCGCTGTTTATTTCTCCGGGGGCCACCGGATAGTTTTAGAAAAAATAAGCGGTAGCTACTGCGTAGCGTCTGGCTTTGGGCCTGACTTTTGCCGCGTTTGAGCCCAGCGGTAAAATTCTATGCCAGGTCCGTTCGACGTTTAATATCCCCTCAGATCCAATCAAATGTCCAACTTACGCTCGTCCACTATTCGGTTTGCTAAGTCGTTAGCTGTCTATGGTTTCATTGCGGTCTGCAGTACAACGGCCGCTGTGTTTGCCACCTCCAGACTGATCCCAACGACGGCTCAGACGCCATCATCGGGGGCAGGGCGTTTGCTGACAGGCGATAGTTTTATCGCATCGGTTGCCGATCAAGTAGGCCCTGCGGTTGTTAGGATTGATTCTTCTCGAACGGTATCTCGCCAGTCGGGACCGTTTAACGATCCGTTCTTTCGAGAATTTTTTGGCGATATGTGGGAGCAGCCCTCTACGCGGGTAGAGCGCGGACAAGGGTCTGGTTTTGTGGTTGAGGCTGACGGCGTAATCTGGACCAATGCCCATGTGGTGGAGGGGGCCGATCGGGTCACCGTGACCCTAAAAGATGGTCGAGAATTTGGCGGTGAGGTGATGGGGGAAGACCCACTTACGGACGTGGCCGTGATTAAAGTGCAGGCCCAGGACCTGCCAACGGTGACCCTTGGCAACTCAGACGAGCTACGGCCGGGGGAATGGGCCATTGCCATTGGTAATCCCCTGGGGCTAGATAATACGGTCACCGCCGGTATTGTCAGTGCTACGGGGCGCACCAGCGCGCAGATTCGTGTGCCGGATAAACGGGTGCAGTTTATTCAGACTGACGCGGCCATTAATCCAGGTAATTCCGGCGGGCCGCTGCTAAATGAGCGCGGTGAGGTAATTGGCATCAATACAGCAATTATTGGCGGAGCCCAGGGTTTGGGGTTTGCCATCCCGATCAATGCAGCCGAGCTGTTGGCCCAAGAACTGCTGGAAAAAGGGCGCGTGGATCATGCCTATTTGGGTATTCAGATGCGGACGCTGACCGCTGATTTACGTCAGCAAATCAATGGCGATCCCCGTAATGATGTTCGGCTTGGAACGGAGGATGGGGTGGTGATTTTAGGGCTGATGCGCAATTCGCCGGCCGCCCAGGCTGGGCTGGAGGTGGGCGATGTGATTGTGGCCATGAACGGGAGTGCCATTACGGACGCTGAGCAGGTGCAGCAGATTGTTCAAGATGTGGGCGTCGGTGAAGCGATTGCGCTGGAGGTTGACCGAGGCGGTCGTCGGGTATCGCTAGATGTAAGGACTAGGGCCTTACCCCAGCAGCGGCGTGGGTAAGGTTCTGTCTGTGATTGAGCTGGGGGATAGTCGGTTGCGATCGCACGCTCAACCGATCGTCCAGATCCATGACCCGCAGCTGCAGGCGTTGATCGACAATCTGCTGGCCACCGCTGCTGCTAAAAACGGGGTGGGGATAGCGGCTCCCCAGGTAGCTGTAGGGCTGCAGCTGTTTATTGTGGCGTCACGACCGAACCAGCGCTACCCCCAGGCGCCCACCATGGCACCCACCGCCATGGTCAATCCCCGAATCCTCCGTTACGGCAATGAACTAGTCAAGGGCTGGGAAGGCTGTTTGAGCGTACCGGGCCGACGCGGGCTAGTCCCCCGGTATCGCACTATCGATGTGGCCTATGTCGATCGCCATGGTCAGGCACAGCAGCAGCACCTGGAGGGCTTTGTGGCCCGTATTTTTCAGCATGAGTACGATCACCTGCAGGGCAAAGTTTTTCTAGACCGGGTGGAGCATCCTGACGATATCCTCACCGAGGCTGAGTATAAAAAACGGTTTGGCTAGGTTGGGCTAAATCACCAGCGCCTGGGCTTAATCTCGCTTGGTTTTGCCCTTGGGACGGCGGTGGCCGCTATGTTTGCCGGTCAAATCCCCTTCCACTCGAGCAATGCGTAGGGGCTGACCGGCAATGGATACTTTTTTGAGGTGCTGCATGGTCTCCTTGGGTAGCCCCATTGGCAGGTCTACGGTGCTGTGGCTGTCGTAGATATTGATACGACCAATGTAGCGACTTTCTAAACCGCTTTCGTTGGCAATAGCACCGACAATATGGCCCGGTTTAACCCGGTGGCGATGACCCACTTCAATGCGATAGCGCCCCATGCCCTGCTCCGGCGGTGAGGCTTTGCGATCTCGCCGCTGGGGACGCTCTCTGCGATCGCGCCGTTCGACCTGCGATCGTTTACGCTCTACCAGCAGCAGGGGTTCATCACCCTGGACCAGCTTGGCCAGGGCAGATGCGATTTCATTGGCGGGCACATTGTGCTCCTGCTCGTACTGCTCTATCAGATTGTTGAAAAACTCTAAATTTTCCTCAGCGAGGGTGTCGGTAATCTGTTGTTTAAACCGAGCAATCCGCTTGTCGTTGACCATCTCCGTGGTCGGCATGTCCATTTTGGAAATTTTTTGCTTGGTTGCCCGTTCAATGGCATAGAGCAGCCGTCGCTCGCGGGGAGCTACAAATAAAATTGCCTCACCTTTACGTCCGGCGCGTCCGGTGCGTCCCACCCGATGCACATAGGTTTCAGTGTCGTAGGGCATATCGTAATTAATAACGTGGCTGATGCGCTCCACGTCCAGTCCTCGAGCTGCGACATCGGTGGCAACCACAATGTCCAATTTCCCAGACTTTAGCTGATCGACGGTGCGCTCTCTCTGAATTTGGGACACATCACCACTTAATGGGGCGGTCTCGTAGCCACGGGCCTCTAATTTTTCCGCCAGCTCAACCGTGGCTAGCCGGGTTCGCACAAACACGATCATGCCATCAAACGTCTCTGTCTCCAAAATCCGAGTCAGGGCATCGAGCTTGTGATAGCCGCTCACCATCCAATAACGCTGTTGAATCGTATCAGCTGTGGAGGTTTTAGACTTGATCAGGACTTCAACCGGATGATCTAAATGGTGCTGGGCAATGCGACGAATTTCCTTGGGCAGCGTTGCCGAAAAAAGAGCCACCTGACGGGAGTCGGGGGTTTTCTCCAACACCCACTCCACGTCGTCAATAAAGCCCATGCGCAGCATTTCATCGGCTTCATCTAAGACTAAACACTGCAGCTCACTTAGATCGAGCGTGCCCCGTTTCATGTGATCCATCACCCGACCGGGGGTACCCACAACAATGTGTACCGAGCGTTCTAGCTTGCGGAGCTGAATGCTGTAGCTTTGACCACCGTAGAGCGGTAGGACATGAAAGCCTTTCATGTGGGACGCATAGCTCTGAAATGCTTCCGCCACCTGGATGGCTAACTCCCGAGTGGGCGTTAGGACTAGGGTATGGGGCAGACGTTGGCTAATGTCTACCCTCGACAGCAGCGGTAGGGCAAAGGCGGCTGTCTTGCCTGTGCCCGTTTGTGCCTGACCAATCAGGTCGACGCCCGCCAGCACATGGGGAATCGTCTGGGATTGAATCGGCGTTGGGCTCTCATAGCCCAAATCTTCTAAAGCTTTTAGTACCGGCTCACTCAATGACAGCTCACTAAAGGCCATAGCCGCTTCTATATCTGTTGACATTTCCCTAAACCTGATACGGCGCTGCTCCAGCCTGACAGATGTTGAGTCAAAAACAAAATCCAATCACAAAAAAAGAGGTTGTGCCTGGCAGATACCGTCTAGGTAAAACCTCTAAATGTTCCTGTAAAGACAAAAATTGGGTGTTCTTACTGATTTTATCAATTTTCCTTCATCATGTTTCCCATGTTATCTCTAGTCAGTCCTATACTTGTTACAACCGCATAGGTTTGGGTGCATCAGTGAAAAAACGGGGGACGAGGGGCAATAGCCTTCTCAGCTAATCAATTTTTTTAGTTCACAGTCCGTTTCTAGAGCGCCCATAACATCATGCAAACTACCTTTGAAGTTTCCCAGAATTGGGGAGACGGTCTGGTGGGTTTTGTCACCGTTAAAAATAGTCAGGCCGCCAGTCTTGAGAACTGGCTCGTCACCTTTGAAACCAACTTTGAAATCGAGACCTACTGGGATGGGGACATCGTTGCCCGTGATGGCAACCTCTACACCGTTCGCTCCAAAAGCTGGAATTCAAAGTTAAATCCTGGTGAGATCACCCGATTTGGATTTGTGGGTCGCCAGGCGACGGCCGATGCGCACCAGGTAACCTTTATTTCGTCTGATATTTCGTCTGTTCGCCCATCTCAGCTGGTGGCGGTGATGGCTCAAGAGTCCGTGGCCGTAGAGTCCGTAGAGTTTGCCGTTGCCAATCAGTGGGGGAATGGATTTGTCGGTGAACTTAGCTTTACCTATGGCGGTACCCAGCCTGTAGAGGCTTGGGAGCTACAGTTTGACGCTCCCTTTGAGCTTGTCGACCTCTGGCATGGAGAGCTGGTTGACCAGGGTGCGGGCCGCTACACTGTCCGCAATTCTGCCTGGAATGGCACGCTGCTGCCGGGGGACACCATCACCATTGGCTTTAAGGCCAGCGGTCCTGCTGGGAATGCCCCTACGAACTATTCCTTTAATGGTGAGGCCGTTGCAGCTACCCCAGGTGAATCGGTAATTCTAGATCTGCCAGTAAAACCGCCACTGCCCGAAATTGTGCCGCCAGGGCCGCCCATGACTGAGCTGCCGCCAGAGCCCCCGGTCGAAGGGCCGCCTGACGTTCCGGCCCCGCCTGGGCCCCTATCCCCTAGCTATGGCGAAGTGCTGCAAAAGTCTTTGCTATTTTATGAGGCCCAGCGCTCTGGGGAACTCCCCGAGGACAATCGGATTGCCTGGCGCGGAGATTCGGCCCTGGGCGATGGTGCCGATGTGGGCCTCGACCTTACTGGCGGCTATTACGACGCTGGCGACCATGTGAAATTTGGTTTCCCCATGGCTGCGAGCATTACCATGCTGAGCTGGGGCGTCATTGAATATTACGATGCCTATCAAGCCAGCGGTCAGCTGGATGAGGTTTTAGATGCGATCTCATGGGGAACGGACTACTTCCTCAAAGCTCACATTAGCGATGGCCAGACCACCCAGGCGCTGTACGCTCAAGTGGGTGACCCAGGCATTGACCATGCCTATTGGGGACCACCTGAAGCCATGACGATGGCGCGCCCCGCCTACAGGATCGATGCCGACAACCCAGGCTCCGATTTAGCGGCTGAAACGGCGGCGGCTTTAGCGGCCGCATCGATTGTGTTCCGCTCGACCGATGCGGCCTACGCCGACCGGCTGCTGGACAATGCCAAACAGCTCTATGCCTTTGCCGATGACCATCGCGGTCGCTATTCCGATAGCATTCCTGAGGTTCAGGACTTTTACAATTCCTGGAGTGGCTACACCGATGAACTTGCCTGGGGAGCTGCCTGGTTATACAAAGCCACGGGGGAGCAGCCGTATCTGAGCCAGTCTCAGAAAAACTACCAAGGCCTCAACCCAGGCTGGACCCACAACTGGGATGACAAATCCTATGGCACAGGCATCTTGTTAGCTCAAGCCACCGATGGGCAGCAGTATCGCACTGATGTAGAGAGCTGGCTCAACAATTGGCTAACGGGCGATATCAAAACCACCGCAGGCGGACTGGCCTGGCTAGACCAGTGGGGGTCCCTACGCTACAGTGCCAACACGGCGCTGTTGGCTGGAATCTACAGCGATACAGTAAACCCGGCCCAGGGGCAGTACGACGAATTCTCCCGCCAGCAAATTGATTACATCCTGGGAGATAATCCGGCTCAGCAAAGCTATGTCGCCGGTGTTGGAGCCAATTCCCCGAAATACTTACATCATCGAGCCGCATCCGGTACAACTGATATCAACGATCCGGCTCCTAACCAGCACGTGCTATATGGTGCCTTGGTCGGTGGCCCTAGCTTGGCCAGCGATTCCGCCTATAGGGATGAGCGTACTGACTTTATTGGCAACGAAGTTGCCCTTGACTACAATGCGGGGTTTACAGGTGCCGTGGCCAGGCTCTACGGCCAATCAGGAGGCGAACTGCTGAGTGATGCTGCCCTAGTGGGGCTGTCGGAAGCCGCATAGGCGACAAAAGAGAGAAACCAGGAGAGAGCCTATCTCCCTATTTCAAATATCATCGTCCTACAATAAACCCAGAGATCGTTTGATGGATAGTTGGGCAGGTGGGCGATGATATTTGAGTATATTTTTAACTTTGGCAATCTGTTTGTACTGCCGTTTTGGGCGTTGATGGTTTTGGTTCCCAACTGGGAGGGCACTCGCAGGCTGATGGCATCGTACATCCCATTTGTGGTGTTAGCGGCGCTCTATGTCTATTGTTTTATTGCCAGTCTTGACCCTGACAAATTAGAAGAATTTGCCAATCCCACCCTGGTGGTTTTGGCAAATCTATTTGCCGATGAAAAGGTGATGACCACAGGGTGGGTACATTTTTTGGTAATGGATCTTTTTGTCGGTCGTTGGATCTATTTGCAGGGTCAAGAAAAACAGCTATTTACCCGCCATTCTCTGGCGCTGTGTTTATTTGCCGGTCCCATGGGGCTGCTGTCCCACGTTGTGACCCTATGGGTTGCCCCTCTATTTAACCGATCCGCTGAAGCGGTATAGCGCTTTGTCCTTGAGTCGGGCGGTTACTCCAGAGTAGGCGACCCTAGCTTCGCGGACATCAGCATGTATTTGTTGCGGGGCTGAAAGTTGGCTCGGGCGTACAAGCGCTGGGCTCTGAGATTGGTGCGAGCTACCTCTAGATGTAGAGCCCGAATTCCCAGACTTGCTGCTTCCTGTTGAATCAGCCCTAACGTTGTTTGACCTAGTCCCTCCCCTCGAAAGTCGGGGCAAATATAGAACTCATCAATAAAGGCATCTCTGCCACCAAATTCGAGGCTGTAGCCATAGGTTAGAGCAATATAGCCAGCCACCCGAGCGTCCTTTAAAATCAGCCAAATTCCTCCCAACGAGGGATGGATTAATAGGTTGGCCAAGGCTTTTTTTCGCTCTTGCTCTGTCATATGGATATCTTCAAATGTGTGGTAAGCCCTCACCAGGGTGATCAGCTGTGGCAGACTGTCCGGGGATGCTAATTGAAGCGTTAAGCCCATGACCTAGCTCAGTAGATGTCTGTGGCCAGGTTAACAGGGGCCATAGTTTAATTTCTAGTATGTTAATATCCATCTATCTACTAGATGATAGATAAACTATAATCGTTAAAACTATTAGGCAGTTCTATTCAGGTACCCGATGAAACTACATGCGGATTTGCAAGAGCGAGTTGTTATCAAGACAGATACGCTGGCTTGGCGAGACTCTCCTATGGCGGGGGTGCAGCGTCGTATGTTAGAGCGGGATGGGGAAGAAGTTGCTAGGGCCACCTCCCTGGTGCGCTATGGGTCCGGCAGCTATTTTACAGCCCATACCCACGGTGGTGGAGAAGAGTTTTTAGTGCTAGACGGCATTTTCTCCGATGAGCAGGGAGACTATGGAACGGGTACCTACGTGCGAAATCCTGTGGGGTCTACCCACAAACCCCATAGCCAAGGTGGCTGCACCATTTTGGTTAAGCTGTGGCAAATGCAGCCCCAGGATCAGCAGCGGGTTGTGATTGATACCCGCCAAGCCCGCTGGAGTCCGGGGTTGGTGGCGGGCCTCCAGGTAATGCCGCTACATACCTTTGGAACCGAGCAGGTAGCCTTGGTGAAATGGGCTGCAGGAACTACGTTTCAACGCCATCGCCACTGGGGTGGAGAAGAGATTTTTGTGTTGGATGGCACGTTTGTTGACGAGCATGGGGTGTATCCAGCGGGGACGTGGCTGCGTAATCCATCTGGCAGCGTTCATACGCCCCTGAGCCCTGGGGGCTGTCTGATCTATGTCAAGACCGGTCATTTGGATGTAGTTCCTTCCGTAAAACCCCTATGATGACTGGGGTGACCCTGCGCCTATAGTTTTGAAAACCTATCCTGGATGTGTCGATGGTGACCGTAGATCTCAGTGGGATGCCTGCGTGCTAGCCACTATATGGTCCTGTCGTATCGATATTTCACGCTTTTAGTGAGTGATTTACGCACATTTACGCGGCTAATTGTATCGGGGACTGGGCAATATTAAAAGCAGGGCATCTTGTTTTTAAGCAGTTAAACGCGAAGGTAGTTTTATGATCGTTGTTAAGAGGCCAGAACGATCGCCCCAGGTTATTTTGCAGCAGGTTTTGGATACCCATACGCTGACCCGAAAGGACCATGTCAGACTGTCATCTTCTCTGTTGTCAATTGTGGAGTTGACCCCTGGCCAGCGTGAACAGGTCCACCATATTTTTGATGAACTGAATATGGGCAAGATTCGGCTGGTCGATTAGGACATCCGGGATGGCGACGTCTTGCGCTTCTACAAAAGAGACTGTTGTCCAAAGGTTATCCAAAGATATTGAGCTGCGGGTTGGGTGTCGCTTCGGCCACCTTGGCTGGTTTGGTGGATGGACTACCCTTGCGCAGGCCGACGGCTATTTTGCTATGTTTTTCGATTTGGCCCATGACCTGTTGGGCGCGTTGAATCACACTGGGGGGCAACCCGGCTAGACGACCGGCCTCAATGCCGTAGGAGCGATCGGCCCCGCCGGGTTGCACCTGGTGCAGAAAGATAATTTGATCCGGCATTTCCTTGACGGTTACTTGGAAGTTGGCCACGTTTTCTAAAAGAGTGGCCAGCTCATTAAGCTCATGGTAATGGGTGGCAAAAATGGTGCGGGCGCGGATCTGGGTGGCGAGATGTTCGGCGACGGCCCAGGCAATGGACAGACCGTCAAAGGTGGCGGTACCACGACCAATTTCGTCTAGCAGCACCAGGGACTGGGGGGTGGCGTGGTTGAGAATATTGGCGGTCTCGTTCATTTCCACCATAAAGGTGGATTGCCCCGTGGCCAGGTCGTCGACGGCACCGACGCGGGTAAAGATGCGATCGCACACCCCCAGCGTTGCTGCCTTAGCTGGGACAAAGCTCCCCACCTGGGCCATCAGCTGAATTAGCCCCACCTGGCGCAGATAGCAGCTTTTGCCACTGGCATTTGGCCCGGTCAGGATAATCAAGTCTGGGACCGGCGGGTCTTCTGCCGTTTGGTCGGACAGGCCCCCCCGACCGAGACCGGTGGCATTGGGGACAAAAAATCCGGCGGGCAGCGACTGCTCAACCACCGGATGACGTCCCGCCTCGATGGCGAGGGTGCGTCCGGTGACCATTTCGGGTCGGCAATAGCCCTGGTAAATGGCTAGCCCCGCTAGACCGCACAGCACATCGGCGGCGGCCACGTTGATAGCGACCCTACGGATGAGTTCGACCTCCTGGCCCACCTCGGCGCGCAGGCTGAGAAAAATCTCATATTCAATCTGGTTGATCTCCTCTTTAGCATTGAGGATGCGGGCTTCGCGCTCTTTGAGTTCGGGGGTAAT
>JBCDJC010000008.1:0-53738 GCA_038748225.1 Cyanobacteria bacterium P01_H01_bin.26
CCAGTCTTCCGGTGGAGAGAGCGAATTGGTGGTATCTGCGGGCGTCTTTCACTCCTGGCAAATGCTCGACGGCTTTGTGCCGGAGGCTCGGAGTTCGCTACAGCAGGCCGCCAATTTCATAGCAACTAAAGTTGACAGGCCTGCCATCTAACCAGTCATTGAAGCTGACGTAGAGAGTTTGTCAGGATTGGGTAGCCAAACTGAGTCATATTGAACTCAATACGATTGTGTTGCAAAAAGATCATGAAGAGAGATACTCCCTGTCGATCTAAAACTTGTTAATCATCCACTGCGAAGATTTTATTAATGAAAGGGATCTGTCCCATAGCATTTCTTCTATCCTGAAATGTAATGGATCAAACTTCATCTGACAGAAGAGGGTTATCTGACACTTAGGGATAGACGCATTTTTACTCGGTACTGTTATAATCACACTCCCTCAATCAATTTCTCATTCCAACTCCATTTTCCGACCACGCCTCAGTTTATTCAACTGAGGTTTCTGCATAATTTGACGGTTAAGAACCTTACGCAACGTCTGATTTACATAGACTATTGCCTGCTGCTTACCTTGATCTTGAATAATTCGTCGAACCATAGGACTACCAGCCGAAAGCATTAACGCAATATCCTTCTGGG
The DNA here is from genome assembly GCA_038748225.1 of Cyanobacteria bacterium P01_H01_bin.26. Taxonomy (GTDB): domain Bacteria; phylum Cyanobacteriota; class Cyanobacteriia; order Phormidesmidales; family Phormidesmidaceae; genus Leptothoe. Next base: position 640 of record JBCDJC010000008.1, read on the forward strand.
TCTGTCCATCCTTCAAAGCTCTCCTTGCAACCTGAAGATCCAGGTTTACAGGATCCCTGAGCGTAAGCCCCTGACTATAGTGTTGCCAAAGGGCCAAAGACTTCTGTTTTATTGATAGCTGAGTCATTGACTCAGGTGGAGGTACTTGAGCCTTAAACGACTTGGTCTCTTTGTGAGTAACCTCATCAGGGACAGCAAATGACTTTGGCACTGGTGGATTGCTAATTGTTGCAGTTATAGGCTGTCTAATAGTCGGGGATGCGTTGCTATCTCCCCCAAGTGTACTAACTACTTCTTTTTCCACTGCTTGAGCCAACGGAACATAGTCACTCGTATTTTTCTTAGTCTTCGATACCTCAGCCCACTGCGATAGCGCCACCTTATCAGCCGTATACAGCGCCAAATGGTATTTTGCACGAGACACCGTCACATAAAAAGACTCACGATTTGTCGTCGTGCTATCCATCAAGGCCATTACCCGATCCGCCGTCTTACCCTGACTGCTATAGGTGGTACTCACCCAGGCATAATCCACATACTGCCGACCGCTAAAATTTACCTGTTGCGTATTCCCTTCACTATCAATGATCTGAGCGATGCCATCAGGCCCGATTTGCTGAATCGTAAACCGTTGACCATTGCGTCGTTTATGGGCTCGGTTATTTTTAGTCCACCGCAGCTGATCGCCAGGAGCTACCTGAAACTCCTGTCCCACATACACCGACTTCAACGGACATCGCCCCGGTTCCACTCTTATCACCTGGCCACCAGTTGTCTCAACTATTAGCCGCCGATTCTCTCGGTCGAGCGATATCACCGTATACTGCTGCCCCTTCAGCAGTCCCTGCTTCTTATAATTCTGCGTCGGCACCAGCACATCCCCTGGCTGATACACCGTCACATAACCTGCCTGAGCCTTGGTGATATTCTTCTGGCGCAAGCCCATAACCGTGAACGCATCTTGCCCCAAACTCCCCTCAGTCTGAAGCTCAGTCCGCAAAGTTTGAGTCAGCGCCAAGCGCTCCTGATTCGTACCTGCTAGAATCAGCGTTTGCTCCCGTTCTTCCGGCATTAACGCCAGATAATCCTGTGCCAGCTGTTTGCGTCTGAGATCAGCATTTTCAACCTCACAAATACACCCAGCCGCATCGAGAGTATCAATACCCTGAAACATTTTGCCCTGGGCGATCAGTTGCACCGCTGTTTTTAGTTCCTGTCGCTGTTGCCGCAAAGTTTCATCCAGATAAGCGGTGGTAATTCCTCCTGCCTGCAAACTCTTAAACGGGTTGCCCGCTTCAACCGCAGAGAGTTGTTTCGTATCACCCACCACAATCACTCGGGCCTGTTCAACAGTGGCACGGGGCAACAGTGCACGAGCATCTTTCATGCTGAGCAGTCCAGCTTCATCCACAATCCAGATAGCGTTTGCGGTTTCCCGATTTTTAGAAGCTAGCAATGCTGCCACAGTTTCTGTCTGAATGTCTAACGCTTGTCCCAACCCATAGGCCGCTTCAGCACTGGGTGCAAAACCTCGGACTTGATAGCCCTGGGCCTGGGCGATTTGCTTGAGCGTATTTAGAGCATAGGTTTTGCCAGAACCGGCAGAACCTTGCCAGGCAATGAATTGATCCGGTGTGGTGCAGGTAAGTTGGATGGCTTGCTGTTGCTCTTGGGTAAGGGTGGACTCGCTAACCAACGATTCCGGAAATTCCAGCGGTTCAACCTTTCCCCTCCCTTGCTGCATAAGTCGGATGGTATTGAGTTCCAGGTTTATGGCAGCTTGGGTGGTGAACTTCTGCTTTTCGACTTTGATGAGTTCGGAGTTGGTTGAGATCGCACCCTCCAATTCCTCCCAACTCTGCTCCCCCAAATGATGCTCAAACACAAACCGCTCCAAATGCGTCTGCCGAAAAACCGCATCCCGCTCACCACAATGCTGAATAGCAGGTCTTAGATTTGAAGCAGCTTGGATGTTCTGGGTATGTATGAGCTGACGAGTTAGTGTTGGCGCGATCGCAACCCCCTCTTCCAGAAATTCCGGCAATTCCGGCAACTCAAACCCCTTCAACTGTACAAATGCCTTCCATCCTTTTAGCAATCGCTCAGCACTGGTTACTTTTGGTTTATTCTTCCGCGTCTTCAGATTTGCCGCTTCCCGTAGCAGCATTTCCGACTGGATTTCCTTGCCATTGGCTGCTGTCGGCTTTTTCCCCTCAGATTCCCACTCTTCCAGTAAAGACAGAATCTGTTTTCGTCGGGTAGAAAAGGCTTTCAGCAATTCTGGGTCATAGCCCTTCAGCTCAAACTGACCATGAGTTTTAGGCTCAATGTCGTACCCCTGCTGCTTGAGCAAGTGGGCCAGTTCATTCTGATAGAGCTGACCCAGCAGCTTTTTATTGGCAATGGCCTGCTCATTACTAAAACTAAACCAACAACCATCATCTAACTGAGTAGCATTTAACACCACGCAATGACTATGGAGCTGTGGCTCAACTTCTCGACTGGTGCCATGGGTAAACACTGCTGTAATGAGATTGCCAGTCTTAATCCGCTGCCGTCCAGTGTCTGTTGAAATTCTCGTCTGAGCATAGCGTTCTTCTAAAACAGAAAGTGCTTTTGCCACGGCCTGATGGTGGGCTTTCACCACCCGTTCATCCTGTTGCACCAGGGCGGCAATGCTCACACTTTTTGGTGCGCTAAACGTAAAGTCAGTAGCTGCCCGACGTTTATCGATATTGACTTTGCGACTGAACAAATTCTGACCATCCGGTGTCTGTCCTCGCAACAGCTGTTGAAAGGTTTCCGTATTGACATCGCCCGAGAGATTTAATTTCTTCGCACCCTCACCCAACCAGCGAGAGGGAGACACTCCCTCCTCCTGGCTGTAATAGTCCTCTTTTGAGTAGTAATGGGCCGCTTGATGGGCCGAGAGATTACTCGTGGAAAGCACGGAAAGCTTGGTCTAAAACGACACAACAACCTGGCCAAACAAGTAGATGAGGTGAAAAACCTTGAAGCCGTTGGGAGATGGAGGTTAGGGGGAAATTGCCAAAAATTTGGCGTCCTGTGTGGCCTCCCCGTGAAGCCCCGGATCGGGGCGTAACCTGGTAGACAAAACCTGAAACCTGATTCCAATACTAACCAATATCTCTATTTTGTGGTCAACTATATTTCAATATCTATCCATTTATATCCACGTTGGTTTAATGCCCTTAGCATGGGCCTTGTAGGAATTTGGAGATACACATGACTCTGACTACAGTTGCAAATCCACAGATTTATCTGGCGGCGGACCTGGGTTCGTCAGCCTCAAAGTTTTTCTATCGGTTGCATCCAGGGCAAACAGTGCCGCTATGGATGGGGGCAGAAGTGGCGGATGGGCTATCGGCAGTTTCGGTACCCAGCTTGAATGCTTCGGGTCGGCCTCAAGATAGTGCCTGGTTACAACTGGATGATGAAATTGTGCTGGTGGGGGATGCGGCCAAGGCATTCCTGGAAACGAATAGTTTGATGGCGAAGAAATCGCAAATGGCAGCTTATAAGATTGCTGCTGTGCTGGGTGCGATCGCAACCGCCGAAGAACTTCCCACCCACTACGATGCCACCGTCTGGTTAGCCCTACCTCTGACCGAAATTCGCACTCGCAATGAAGTGGCCGAACAACTGCAGTCACTCTGTCAGTCCGGCTTTAAGTTTCGAGACACCCCCCAACGGATAGGGCTATCGCTAAAGTTCTTCCCTGAAGGATTTGGCCTGTACCTCAGACATAAACAGCAGTTGGAATCCTTGGGTCAGTCCATTGCCCAGCGCTGCATGATGGTGCTAATGATGGGACACCGGAATTTGTCGGCTCTTTATTTTGAAGGTGGCTCACTGCGGGTAGCATCCTCCAGTTCCAATGGCCCAGGATTCTGGCCCGTTTTTGAAAAGACGGCTGATTCATTGGGAGTTACAACCGCTGACTATGGGGCCTTGATGAATGCATTGATGACCGGACGCAACCAGCAGATTTCCCAGTCACGGGGCAGTCTCTATGATTTTGGTGAGCTAGCAGAAGCGGTGCAGCAGACCTATTGGCAGGCGGTACAGGTCCATCTGCAGGATCATGTGTTTAAGCAGCTGGGTAATTCGACAGTAGATATCACCGTCAGTGGTGGGGCATCCCATGTGTTGAGATCCAGGCTGGAAGATTACTTTGACAGCTTGAATCTGACAGAGCGTGTCACCTTTGCCGATGGCAGCCAGTCTCAACTCACAGCTATTGCCAGTCAGCTCACCGAATCGGCCATTATTCCAACGCTACCGTTACGAATGGTGGACTGTTACGGCCTATTTCAGGGCCTCATCGGTAAGCTATGCAAGGTAACGGCCTAGGAGATGCGAATGCCCCGGAAACGACAAGCGAACACGGAACGCCAGCGGATTTTGTTTTCCTACAATGCGGATCTTGATAAGCCCATCGGGGTGGTGTTTGAGTATCTGATTCAGAATGAGCAGATACCCGCCCGCCTGGGTAAGCACAAGGGACTGGAAGCCATGTCAGCTTTTTGGCAGCCCTTTGCCTATCAGGCGATGCAGGATCTTAGTGAAGACGAACTGCAAGGAATGGCCAGAGAATCGGTGGCGGCGCTTAGCCGTCAGATTGATTTGATCTGTCAAACCTTTGGCATCGAGTCTCCCCAATCGACTCAGGTGAGTCCCGAGTTGAAGCAGGCGATTCAGCAGACTATGGGTGAAGTGTTGCAGCAGTTTATTGTGACCGGGGTATTGGCATCCCAAGGTGGGGACCAACAAGTTCCAGCAGAGGAGCCGAGCGAGGTGAGCGAAGCCATTCCCCAGAACGAGGGAGTGGATTTTGATGAGGCGACTGCCCTGGGAGAATTATTGGATGAGTCAGATACGGTGGCATAGATGGGGTTAATACCAAAGGAACCGGAAAATGAACGTGGGGTGCTGGCGCGGCAGCAGTATCTGGAGCTGGCGCGAGTTGTTATCGGAGAACCCCAGATAGCCTATGGCACTCTCTATGAACGATTTGCCCAGAATGATTGGGCGGCGGTTAAGTTGGATGAGGCAGTTGCGTTGAAGGGTTTAACGACGGGACATTCACCCAAAGCAGTCGTAAGGATCTTGCATCAAAGTCCTTACATGCAACACCAGGTGCATCAGAATAAGGTGCCGCTTGCACCCATGAGTCAATATGTGAGATCGACTGTAATGAAGTTATGGCAACAAGTCAAGACAACAACCTCTCAGGGGCAGCAGCTAAAATCTCGAAAGACTGATTTAGAAATCAACTAACGAGTCATTGAAGGATGGATAGCTAACCTAAAAAGCTCATGAACACTCTTCCCAAGCCTCATACATGTAGGACCCAAAAAGCTCAGGTCGCACGGCACGATTATTTAGAGGTTAGCCGACGGGTGATTGGAGAACCTGACATTGACTATCTCCAGCTATACCACCGCTTTATCGTTAATGAATGGGCTGCCATCAAGCTAGATGACTCAGTGGCCCTGGCTGCACTCGAACTTGGAAACCCGATTCTGGACGTATTTTTTACGCTACATCAGGGACCATTTATTCAGTATCAAATCTATGAACAAGGCATGGTAAAACTGGCCATGACTCGCTATGCAAGATGCACCGTACATGATGCGTTTATGCGATTCAAACGACAACAACAAAAACGACGAAGAAGACACTTACTCCAACAGAAACAGGGTGCGGCAACAGTCATCCGTTAAATCAGGTTTTGGAATCTCTCGGTTGAACTCGCGATCCATCCCCTTAAGAAGACGGATCGCTAGCTGAGAATGATGTCTGTTCTATAAATTAGATCTGCAAGAGACTAATCCACCCTAACCCGTTTGGTTAAGATAGCCATCACTTCATTAGGCCGACCCGTGGCCAATGGACGGCTCCAATCATTGGGCTCTGCGTAGTTGAGCTTAAACAATAGGGCGATGGTATTTTGCACCGATGTCAGACTACCCAGCAGCATGAGCCTGACATCTTCATACTGATATTCCGGCAATGCTCCACTGGCAGGCGGATCTGTGGGCACCCCCGTGCCCTGGCTATTATCAAGAAACATCGACTCTGATCTCCAAATAAACAACGAGAAGGAAACCAGAGCCATAAGTTAGCCACCCCCTGCATAGGTGCAATCCGGGGTGGCTACAGGTTACAGTAAACCTGCGTTCCCAGGCTGCTAGCTCAGCTTGGAGGGCGTATGTCATCGGCATGGTGTGACAGCACCTGCCGATGGCGCTAAATTATGGGCTCTGTAGTAAGGCCGTGAACAGCCTAAGGCCTAGAGTAGCTACAACATTCAACTGAGTCAAGGGGCAATTTAGTCAGTAAATTCGGGTTTCTCTAAGGGATAAACTTCAGAAAAATCAGCGGTTTCGACACTTATGCTGATCATTTAATCTGACAGGGCTAGTCAGCTCCCTGGTGCAGCTATGTCATGCTGACATCCTTAATAAATCTCCCTAAAGATCAGGGATTGAGGTAGCTTTAACGTTAGCCTGTGGATTAGAAATCAGCCTTTATAAAATATTCAGCTACAAAATAAATTAAGTAATATTGCTATATCAGCATAAAATCAGCTTTTGTCGAGACTGTATTGAGGATAGGAACTATTATGGCTATTAGGGAGCTTTGAGTTGCTATTGAACCGGCAACAAGAATCCTTTCTTTCATCTACTTTTTGGGAACTGAACAACAACGGTTAGGAGTAGCACTATGCTTCTCTTTGTTAGTAAACGTCAGGTGACAGAATGCTTGAATCTGAGTGGTTCAACGCTAAAAAAATATCGGCTGAATGGTGAGTGGATTGAAGGATTACACTGGGTTCGTTTGAACAGTCGCTGTATTCGTTATAATCTTGAACTAATACAGGATTGGCTACACAATCGCCATAATCCAAAAGCTCATATGCGTGCGATCAAGCTCTACCAGGAACAACTTTTGAGTTCTCCCAAGAAGAGATCGAAGAAAAAACAGTCTTAACGATTTCTCTACACAGACATTAGAATATAAGCAATTAAAAAACTTGGGCAAGTGCCATGACCCCACGCGAACAACTTATCCAAGAACTGTTTCAAGTACCTGATTGGCTCATTGAGGTGCTTTTAAAGCTGGTGCGTCTTGGTCAATCCAGTAATGCACACGACTTTCAAAAAAGTATCAACCAAGCCCTGACTCAGACGGCAACTAAACAGGCTCAATCAAACGATCTTGGTCCTGTTTTCGCTTACGATCTTGCTGAAAACTTAGCAGGTTGTGTCGAAGGCGATCCTACTGATTTAGCCACTAATCCTAAACATATGGAAGGGTTTGGCACTTAAATGGGACAAAACATTTTGCTGGATACTGGTCCTCTGGTGACATTTCTCAAAAAGATCGCACATTACCCTAATGTTCTCAATTGGACTTTCCTAACCAGCAAGAACCTTACAGCTCGGGGACCTCTATCTTTTCGACAGCTTTTGCATACACTCGATCAATCATTGTTGCCGAGTTGCCAACCCAATTGGCAATTTGGATACTGGAGATGCCTGCTTCTCTACATAAACTACAAAAGGTATGCCGGGTTTGGTACGGATTGCGATACTCGATATCAGTCAGTGATTCCATGACTGTTTGCCAGGCGCGATTGGTGAAGTTATTCCAGGTGATGTACTTGCCTTTGGGACTGGGAAAAAGAAGTTGTTCCCGTTGCACATGCTCAGGTTTGATCTCAGTTAGCAACCTGGCTAACTGAGCATTGATGGGAAACTTTCGAGCCCGCTGAGTCTTTAAACCATCTTTGAGGGTATAGCCATGGCCTGAGTAGACTCGCGATTGCTCAAAGGAAATGGTGGTTTCGCTGACGTGCTTCCATTTCAAAGCGACAGCTTCAGAAGGACGACAGCCGGTTAAAAACAGAAATTCCACCATGGCGGCATAGCCGTTGTAATAGCGGTTTTGTTTGAAGGCTTTGATGATGCGATCTCGTTCCTGACGGGTAAACGGAAAAATCTCAAACTCTTCATTGCTCACCTTTTTGACCTTGATATCCGCCGCCATGCCTTCAAACGGGTTGCTGTCCAGAATGCCGGATTTCTTCGCCCATTTGCAGCAGGCTGATAGTTGGGTCAAAACACGTTTGGTCGAATCAGCTGGAACATGACCAATCAGCCAATCCGAAACTGCCTGGGGTTCGTCCAGCTGTTTGACTTCGCAGCGCTCCAGATGTTTGGCTACCCAGCGGTACATTCTGATGGTTGACGGCGATTTGCCTGCCTGCCGCACCTCTATATACTTGGCCCATAAAGCAGGTAAATCCAAGGGGATATCTTCCTCAACAGGCTCTTCCGGCACCTCGACTGTTTCTAGCTCAGGCTTATACCGCTCATAAGTAGGGTCGAATTCGCCATATTCAATATCCCGCTGCACTTCAAATGCCTTACCCTGGGCCAATTTGAGGTTCAGTGGCGTATCTGAAATGCCCAGGGAAATGTAATGGCGCTTGCCACCATGGGTAAAGACCAGCTGCAGTCGGTTATTGGAGTTTTTGACTTTGACGGTTCCCCCTGAGGATTTCCGACGGGACGATTTGGCATACATAATCATGCCCTCCAATATTAGAACGCGAGTTCTACTTCATGATAATCATTTACCCCAATTTTTTACCCCAATCTTTACCCCAATCACCCGCTCAAACCTGTCTAAATTGACCCAAAAATGTCCAACGTGTTTTCAGAGGGGGCGCTAAAACGCCGACTGGGCAAAGCTCAAAAGCCTTGCCCAGTCGAGGAAACTATTGATTTCTCTAGAAAGCTGGTGATCCGACTCGAACGGACGACCGGCTGATTACAAATCAGCTGCTCTACCAACTGAGCTACACCAGCGAAGCCACAATATTATAGCGAAGTTTGACACGCTTGGGGAAATGGTTGATCGGCTTTCCCCAAGCTGGGGGCAGATCGATGGTAAAAGATCTGCCCCCTCTAAAAAACCAGAAACCTAAGCCTTATTATTCTCCATGGCCCAGCGAGCAAGCTCAGTCCGGTTATGAAGACCCGTCTTCCCGAGCATATTGCTAACGTGGCTTTCGATGGTGCGCTGGCTGACCTTGAGCTCTTCGGCAATCTCACGGTTGGCCATGCCTCGCGCTACAAATTGTACTACTTTTAGCTCCGTTGGTGTTAGCTCGACATCAAAGGGGACCTGGATAGTAGGCGCACCGCCACCGGACTTGTTTTGGTGGTGAATCAAGCGAGAAGCCTGCTTAAGGGAGGACTCTACCTGGGCTACGAGTTCTTCTGGCTCGAATGGTTTAACCATATAAACATCGGCACCGGTGGTTAGTCCTTTGACACGATCCTGGCTTTGGCCCTTGGCCGATAGAAATAAAATGGGAATCCAGCTTTTGCCAGGATCCTGGCGGACTTGCTCAACAAAGGCGTAACCATCCATCTCAGGCATCATGACATCGCAAATGATCATGTCAGGTACCAAGCCACCCAGCACATCAAGGGCTTCACGGCCATTGCCTGCTGTTACAACTTGATAACCGCGAAACTCTAGGTAGTCCTTTACTAGAAGTATGAGGTTAGGATCGTCATCTATGAGTAAGAGTTTCTTTTGGTCGCCAGTAGTAGATTCTTTCATGCCGTATACTCGTATGACTCGAAGGCTAGGGATAAGGTGGTAAAAGATAAGTCCAAACTGTATTAATTAATCACCGGATAGATCCAGCCGGGCATGTCCTAATGGCCACAGCCCGATTATTTGCTTATATACACCTCTGTTGATGATACTGTACGGACTATAGTCAATCAGGTTCATTTTATTAAGTCCAGTTAAATTTATAGCAAGGTTGTGCATAATTAAAGCCTTGTTGCTCGCTGAGCACGGTTTGGCAACTGCTTTTATGCCAACTGCTTGGCCTTTGAACTCAAATCAATTGTTCCCAATCAATCAATAGAATCACGGATCGTTGCGTACTTATTTGGTATCGGGGAGTGGCTTTTGTAGGAAAGCGTAATCGTCTACTACCTGATTACCGATGAGATGCTCTTGGATAATACGTTCTATCACCTCCGGTGTCGCACTGTGGTACCAAACACCATCGGGGTAAACCACTAAAATAGGTCCCTGCTGGCAAATGCGTAGGCAGTTTGCCTTTGTCCGAAAAATACAGCCCCGCTGATCGGTTGGCACGTCTAGCTGTAGTTCTGTGAGTCTTTGTTTAAGATAGTTCCAGGCCTCAATACTACTGGCTTTATCACAGCATTTTGGTTTGGTTTGGTCGGCACATATAAATAGATGCCGCTCGATGACATTGAGCGCTAAGGAATCTACGCAGTCTGATAGAGGGCGATTCATGGGTGGAAGTTTACCACTTTGGATAAATACTGTGGGTATGATCACAGCATTGAAAGATATGGATCACAGGGCAGCTGGGGTTACCTCTCCCCATGGGTGGGGCAGGGCGGTGCTTTGATACTACGATTTAGCCAACCCACTGCCTGCTCTAATCGTGGCAGGGCCTCCTCTGGACAGTCGTTGAGCAGATAGACTAGGGCGGCGGCTAGCTGTTCTTTGGCGCGTACCTGCCGGTTAGAATTTAGCCGGTGCCAGTCCATGGGGCCAATTGCCAGCTGATTGGCTAGGGCCTGGGCCAGTGCCAGCGGCTCAGCTTTTTGTAGCTGGTCTACTAGGTCTTGATCTGTTTGATTGTTAGAAGCCATGTTTACGTTGCGCATGGGTCACCATTCTAGAGTCTATAGTTACCTACCAAGGGGTATCTTCAGAGGTCCCTCCTGTACCTTAAGTTTATATCTACTGTATGAGTCTGGCCGCGCATGAAACCGTCCTTACCCCTGACTGAGCAAGATCTTACCGACTTTGCGACGGCGTTAGAGGAAACTGCAAAAGATGTTGATGCTCTGCGCCAGCGCTATGCCGATGTATGCGATGCCTTTTCCCAGCGGAACCAGGCTCGGGCGGCTATCGCCCAGGGGCATTTGCCTCAAGCGGAGCTAAAACGGTTGCAAAAGCAGGTAGAAACCCTGGAAGAAACCCTAGAAAGTCAGCTGCTTACTTGGAATAACCTCAAAGAACCCTTTTGGCAGGTACTGCGTTTTGTGGGCCTCGGGCTAGTGATGGGCTGGTTTTTGCGGGGGTGGTTTGGGGCATAAATGACGCGGCCTGCGCTACCGTGTATACAGCAAACGTCCTGATGCATTAGGATACTTGCGCGTCACATTGGTGTTATCGCTCAGCGCTTTTGGGAACTGCCCTAACCCATGTGGCAAATTCTATAGAGTTAATTTTCGGCGTAGATAGGCAATGACCCCCCAGCGCATCAAGCATATTTTGAAGTCCGGTAATCCTGGTGATGTTGTTTCGATCCAAGGGTGGGTGCGCACCAGGCGCGACTCCAAGGCGTTTAGTTTTTTGGATGTCAATGATGGCTCGTCGATGACGGGTCTACAGGTGATTGCGGATGAGTCCACCGAGGGCTATGGCGATGCGATGAAGCGGATTACCACCGGTGCCTCGGTGGCGATCGCAGGAACGTTGGCTGAGTCTCCGGGTAAGGGACAGCGGGTGGAGCTAAAAGCCAGTCGTCTAACGGTGGTGGGGGAGTCGGATGCGGATACCTATCCACTGCAAAAAAAACGGCATTCGTTTGAGTTTTTGCGGGGGTTGGGGCATTTGCGATCGCGCACCAATACCCTGGGGGCCGTCTTCCGGGTGCGCAACGCCTGTGCCAGCGCCATCCATGAGTTTTTCCAAAGCCGTGATTTTCTCTGGGTCCACACCCCTGTTTTGACCGCCAGCGATTGTGAAGGGGCGGGGGAAATGTTTACCGTCACCAGTATGAACCTGGACAAACTACCCACCGGTGATGATGGCCAGGTTGACTACGGTCGGGACTTTTTTGGTAAGCCCACCTACCTTACCGTTAGCGGCCAGCTCGAGGCCGAGATTATGGCCATGGCCTTTACCAACGTCTACACCTTTGGTCCCACTTTCAGAGCTGAGAATTCTAATACCTCTCGCCACCTGGCCGAATTTTGGATGATGGAGCCGGAAATGGCTTTTTGCGATCTCGAAGGCAATATGGACCTGGCCGAAGCCTTTCTTAAATTTGTTTTTAAGCGGGTGTTAGAAGACTGTCCTGAGGATATGGAGTTTTTTAACAAGCGCATTGAAAAGACTGTTCTAGAGACAGCTGATAACATTATTAATAATGAGTTTGAGCGGATTACCTACACCGATGCCATCAGGCTTTTAGAGGCCTGCGACAAGTCGTTTGAATACCCGGTATCCTGGGGGTTGGACATGCAGTCTGAGCATGAGCGCTACCTGGCGGAAGAGTACTTTAAAAAGCCGGTCATTGTCACCGACTACCCCACCGAAATTAAAGCGTTTTACATGCGCTTAAACGACGGTGGTAAAACGGTTGCCGCCATGGATGTGCTGGCCCCCCGCATTGGTGAAATTATCGGTGGCTCCCAGCGCGAAGAGCGACTGGATGTATTAGAAGAACGCATTACCGCAGCGGGACTGCCTAAGGAGGACTACTGGTGGTATTTGGACCTGCGTCGCTACGGTACGGTGCCCCATGCGGGTTTTGGCCTTGGCTTTGAGCGTTTGGTTCAGTTTATGACCGGCATGGCCAATATTCGCGATGTGATTCCCTTTCCCCGCACGCCGGACAATGTGGATTTTTAGGGTCCACTGGGGGGCATTAGCGGTCGGGGGGTGGGTTTAACCCAAAGTCAGCCAGATGCGGCCATTAGCACCACCGATGAGCGCTCATTGACGCTGTAGGCAGCGGTTTTAACTGAGATCGCACCCTCTAGTTGAGAAAAATCTTCCGGTGTCGGTAGGGCCGTGTCGATCAGCCGTCGCCACTGGCGTTCTGGGGGCGGGGGCGGTAGCTCAAAGGTTAGCGGTTTGTAAAAGGCATTGAGCATGACGTGTAGTTGTTCACCATATTCGTGGTAGCTGAGGGTGAATGCCAGGCTATGGGAGTCGTGGCTCCAGTCAGGCTGGCCTAATTTGACACCGTGCCAGGTGATGGCTGGCTCTGCAATGGTTTGGGGCGTCACCACCAGAGGATAGTCGTGTTTAAAGCTATGGAGGTTTTGAATCAGCGCAATTAATCCTTTGACAAAGCGAAGAAAATCCGACTGGGAGCCCAGGTTGTCCCAATTGAACCAGCTAATTTCGTTGTTTTGGCAGTAGGCATTGTTGTTGCCGCGCTGCGATCGCATTGCCTCGTCCCCCATGAGTAACATGGGGGTACCCTGGGATAGGGCCCACAAAACCAACATATTTTTTGCTTGTTTGAGACGCAGGGCTTGGATAACAGGATCCACAGTGGGGCCTTCTACCCCACAGTTCCAACTCCAGTTTTCATTACTGCCGTCACGGTTGTTTTCACCATTGGCCCGGTTGTCTTTTTGGTTGTAGCTCACCATGTCAGCCAGGGTAAAGCCATCGTGACAGGTGACAAAATGAACGCTGTAATTAGCCCCCCGCTGGCTTTGGGCATAGATATCAGGGCTGCCCACAATCCGAGCTGCCAGGGACTTGATGACCCCGTTATCGCCTTTAACAAAGCGTCGAATATCATCCCGGTAAGGACCATTCCATTCAGCAAACCGTTCTCCCGCAAAGTGCCCCACCTGGTAGAGACCTGCCGCGTCCCAGGCTTCAGCGATAATCTTAGCCCCGGCTAGGGCCGGATCCGTGTTGATCATCCACAAAATGGGAGGATGCTCGATGGGATCCCCTGTTACCCCCCGCGAGAGTACTGAAGCGAGATCAAATCGAAAACCATCGACATGCATCTCGGTTACCCAGTAGCGCAGACAGTCTAAAATCATATAGCTGCTGATGGCGCTGGTTTTCAGGGTATTGCCACAGCCGCTGTAGTTTTGATAGAAGGCTTTGTTCTGGCCGTTGAGAATGTAGTAGTCTTCATTGCTAAACCCCCGCAGAGACAGCGTCGGTCCGTCGTAGCTGCCCTCAGCGGTGTGGTTGAATACTACATCTAGGATTACTTCAATGCCTGCTTGGTGCAGCGCTTTCACCAAATCCCGAAACTCATTGACAGGACCCAGGTTGTCCTGGCGAGAGCTGTAGCCTCGGTGGGGTGCAAAAAAAGCCACCGGACTGTAGCCCCAATAGTTGGTCAGCCCCGGTGGTGCATCGGTGGCATCAAACTGCTGTACCGGCATCAGTTCTACCGCTGTAATCCCCAGGTCTTTGAGATAGGGAATCTTTTCGATTAAACCGACATAGGTGCCCCGTTTATCCGCCGACAGCCCCGATGTGGGATGTTGGGTAAATCCGCCCACATGCAGCTCATAAATGACGGTCTCGGCGTAGGGAGTTTTAGGATGGAGATCCCCTTCCCACTCATATTTGAGGGGATCTACCACCACCGCACGCAGGGCCTTGGCACAGTTGTCTGAATCATCGATGGCTGCCTGCCGAGAATAGTTTTTCCAGCCCACCACCGAACGGGCATAGGGATCGAGCAGGACCTTTTTCCAGTTAAATCTTAGTCCCTGTTCTGGATTGTAGGGGCCTTCCACCCGATACCCATAGACCTGGCCAGCGGTTACCCCCATCACAAACACATGCCAATAGTGAAAGGTGTGGTTGATATAGGGGGAGAGGCGAACTGTTGTGTGGGGGACAGGAGCCTCGGGAGCATGAAACAGCAACAGTTCTACGGCGGTGGCACCCCTGGCATAGATGCAGAAGTTGACACCGCCATCCCGGACCTTGGCCCCCAGGGGAAAACAATCGCCAGGCTGGGTGACTAACCCCATTGCCCTAGGTGACCTCCTGCAGAGTTTTAGCAGCCGGTTCGCTGTCGGGGGGGGGCGCCGGGGCCGCCATCAGCGACCGGCCCCGGTAGGCATCAATATAAAGTGCCTTGAGATCGCGGATCAGGGGGTAGCGGGGATTGGCTCCGGTGCATTGGTCGTCAAAGGCCTGTTCCGCCATCAGGTCCAGGTGGGCAAAAAAGGTCTGTTCGTCCGCCTCTAATACCTTCCGTAGGTTGGTGGGAATGTCTAGCTGACGTTTGAGGGCTTCGATGGTCTCAATCAAACGGTCGACCTTGTCGTCATCGCTGTCGCCGCCCAGGTTTAGGGTATCGGCAATGGCTCCATAGCGGGCCTTGGCCTGGGGATACTCATACTGCGGGAAAATGGCCTGCTTAAAGGGGGCATCCGTGGCGTTGTAGCGAATCACATGGGAGATCATCAGGGCGTTGGCTAACCCGTGGGGCACATGGAAGGTGGAACCGAGCTTGTGGGCCAGGGAATGGCAGATGCCTAAAAAGGCATTGGCAAAGGCCATACCGGCAATGGTGGCCGCATAGTGAACCTTGGCCCGGGCCTCCGGGTCATCCGCTCCGTTGTGATAGGCCCGGGGTAGGTACTCTATCAGCAGGCCGATGGCCTCTAGGGCTAGCCCATCGGTAAACTCGGTGGCCAGCACCGAGGCGTAGGCTTCTAGGGCATGGGTGAGGGCATCGATGCCGCCGTAGGCGGTCAGGCGTTTGGGGGTGTGGCGCACCAGCTCCGGGTCGATGATGGCCATGGTGGGGGTGAGGGCGTAGTCCGCCAGGGGATACTTGATGCCCACCCGATCGTCGGTAACCACCGCAAAGGGAGTGACCTCGGAACCGGTGCCAGAGGTGGTGGGAATGGCCACCAGAATGGCTTTTTCCCCCAGGGGTGGCAGCTCATAGACCCGTTTACGGATATCCATAAACCGCATGGCCAGCCCGTCAAATTCCACTTCGGGATGTTCGTACATAAGCCACATAACCTTGGCGGCGTCCATGGGGGAGCCGCCGCCCAGGGCAATGATTACATCGGGGTGGAAGTGGTTGATCACATTTAACCCGCGCTGCACCGTGGAAAGGCAGGGGTCGGGTTCGACATCAAAAAAGACGTGGTGTTCCACACCGAGGGTATCGAGGGTCTGGGTAATCTCCTTGGTAAACCCCATTTCGTACAGGGGCTGGTCGGTGACAATAAAGGCCCGTTTTTTGTGGGCCAGATCCCCCAGGGCGACGGGAATACAGCCAGATTTGAAGTAGACCTTGGGCGGTACCCGGAACCACAGCATGTTTTCTCGGCGCGCGGTGACGGTTTTGATATTCAGTAAATGTTGAACCCCCACGTTTTCTGAAATGGAGTTACCGCCCCAGGTGCCACATCCCAGGGTCAAGGAGGGGTCGAGCTTAAAGTTGTAAAGGTCGCCGATGGCCCCCTGGGAGGACGGTGTGTTGATCAAAACCCGGGAGGTGGCCACTTCAGATTCAAACTGGGTGATGCGATCGCTATTATCCGGATTGGTGTACAGCACCGATGTGTGGCCGCGTCCGGCAAAGTTGACCAGCTGTTTGGCTTGCTCCACGGCATTGGGGAAGTCGCTGGCCCGGTAGAGGGCTAAAATCGGCGAGAGTTTTTCATAGGAGAACGGTTCTTCTAAACCAATGTCATCGACCTCTGCGATCAGCAGTTTGGTCCCCGGTGGAACCGCCAGATCCGCCAGTTCCGCCAGACGCTCAATCGACTGCCCCACAATCGCCGGGTTGAGACGGCCATCTTTGAGGATCGCCTGGGCCATGCGATCGCGCTCCTGGGCATCCATAAAATAGGTGCCCCGTTTGACAAACTCCTGTTTAACCTCGTCATATACCGACTCAAGTACCACTGTCGCCTGCTCCGAGGCGCAGATCATGCCGTTATCAAAGGTTTTACTCAACAAAATAGAGCTAACGGCCATTTGGATATCGGCGGTCTCATCAATCACCGCCGGGGTGTTGCCAGCCCCCACACCCAGGGAGGGATGCCCGGAGGAATAGGCGGCTTTGACCATGCCGGGGCCGCCGGTTGCCAAAATTAGTTTGATCTCAGGGTGCTGCATGAGCGCCTGGGACAGGGGCAGGGTGGGTACGTCGATCCAACCAATCAGGTCGGCCGGGGCCCCGGCTTTGATCGCCGCATCGCGAACAATCCTGGCCGCCTCAATGGAGCAGGCTTTAGCCCGAGGGTGGGGAGAAAAAATAATCGCATTGCGGGTCTTGAGACACAGCAGCGCCTTAAAAATTGTTGTCGATGTGGGGTTGGTTGTGGGTACGATCCCGGCAATAACGCCAATCGGTTCGGCCACTTTTTGAATCCCATAGTGGGGATCAGAAAAGATCACATCGCAGGTTTTCTCATGCTTATATTTGTTGTAAATATATTCCGAGGCAAAGTGATTTTTAATCACCTTGTCTTCAATCACCCCCATCCCCGTTTCGGTGACGGCCTGTTTGGCCAGGGGGATGCGGGCATTGTTAGCCGCAATGGCCGCCTGCTTAAAAATATGGTCAACCTTATCCTGGGGAAATTTGGCGTAGGCTTCCTGGGCTGCTTTTACCCGCAGCATTAAAGCTTCTAAGGCTTCAATGCTATTGACCAGGGGCGAGATGGGGGGATGGGCGACAAGATTGTTAATGGATGAAGAGTTTACAACCATGGTTGGATCAATCCTTGATTAAATACTTTGAATCGAGGGGCTAGCAAAGATGCCTGTTTAATGGGTCAAACCTGGCTGATAGCACGCTTTCACACCAGCGCAAATAGCTTATTTAAGCCTGAACATTTAAGCCGTGCTTGAGAAAAATATCTTTAACCTGTTGAATCTGTTCCGGGCTGGGGGGAGATGTATCTTTTAGCTGGTAGTCGTAGCCCAGCTGTTCCCACTTATAGACTCCCATCTGATGAAAGGGTAGAACCTCTACACGTTCAACGTTTGTAAGTTTGGCAACAAACTGGGCCAATCCTTCAACATTGTTAACAGATGCGGTCAGGTCTGGCACCAGTACAAAGCGAATCCAGACGGGTTTTCGAATGTCGTGGAGATAGCGGGCGAACCGGAGCGTGGGTTCAAGGGAAACCTGGGTGACGCGGTGATATATCTCTGGCTCGAAGGACTTAATATCCAACAACACCAGGTCAGCGTGCTGCGCCACCCGTTTGGCGGAGTCTAGGTCCGAAAATCCAGACGTGTCCAGGGCCGTGTGCAGCCCCTCGGCCTGGGCGGCCCGTAAGAGTTCTGTGACAAAGTCTGGCTGCAGCAGCGGCTCACCCCCTGTCACTGTCACCCCGCCGGACGCCTGGATGTAGGCCCGATAGCGCACAATGTCCCTTAGCAGTTCTCCAACGGTGACTTCTTTGCCACCGCTCAGGTCCCGACAGTCGGGGTTGTGGCAGTACATGCAGCGTAAAGGACATCCCTGGGTGAATACCACATAGCGAATGCCGGGACCATCGACGGTGCCACAGGTCTCAACAGAATGGATCCGTCCGGTCTGGGCAAGGCCGTTTTCTAGCAGCTGTGGGCAGTTCACCATTGAGGGATTATCCTTTACATGCTTTCAACAAGTGGGGCTAGGTCGGGGTCCGGGGTTAGAACCGGCTGTGGAAGGTGCGATTGACCACGTCCTGCTGCTGTTCTCGGGTGAGCTTGATAAAGTTGACCGCATAGCCCGAGACTCGAATGGTGAGCTGGGGATACTTTTCAGGATGGTCCATGGCATCCAGCAGGGTCTCACGGTTGAGTACGTTGACGTTGATGTGCTGTCCCGTGTTGTGGAAATACCCGTCTAAAAGACCCACCAGGTTGTTGATCTGGCTGTCTTCGGATTTTCCTAACGCCTCCGGCACAATGGAGAAGGTGTAGGAAATACCGTCCTGGGCGTGGGCATAGGGCAGCTGGGCCACCGACTCACAGGCTGCGATCGCACCTTTGGTATCCCGACCGTGCATGGGGTTTGCACCGGGGGCAAAGGGTTCGCCAGCTTTGCGACCATCGGGGGTGTTGCCGGTCTTTTTGCCATAGACCACATTGGAGGTAATGGTCAAGATCGACTGGGTGGGCACCGCATCGCGGTAGGTTTTGCACCGACGGATATGGTCCATAAACTGCTGGATCAGCTGGGATGCGATCGCATCTACCCGCTCGTCATTGTTACCAAAGGCGGGGTAGTCACCCTGCACCTCGTAGTCCACCGCCAGCCCCGTCTGGTCACGCACCACCTTCACCTGGGCATGTTTAATCGCCGAGAGAGAATCCGCTACCACCGACAGTCCAGCGATACCACAGGCCATGGTCCGATAGATATCCCGGTCATGGAGCGCCATTTCTAGCCGCTCATAGCAGTACTTGTCATGCATAAAGTGAATGACATTGAGCGTATTGACATAGAGCTTAGCCAACCAGGCCATGGTCTGGTCAAACTTGGCCATCACCTCGTCATAGTCCAACACATCCCCAGTAATGGCATCGGAGGGCGGTGCGACCTGTTCGCCAGCCTTCTCATCCCGACCGCCGTTGATGGCATAGAGCAGCGCCTTGGCCAAATTAACCCGCGCCCCAAAGAACTGCATCTGTTTACCGATGGGCATAGCCGATACACAGCAGGCGATCCCATAGTCATCGCCGTAGTCCGAACGCATCAGGTCATCGTTCTCGTACTGGATCGAGCTAGTATCCTTAGAGACCTTGGCACAAAACTGCTTAAAGGCCGCTGGCAGGGCCTGGGCCCATAGCACCGTCAGGTTAGGCTCTGGGGCCGCTCCCAGGTTGTACAGGGTCTGTAAAAAGCGGAAACTGGTCCGGGTCACCAAGGGACGACCATCTAAGCCCATACCCCCAATGGATTCGGTGACCCACACCGGGTCTCCCGAAAACAGCTGGTTGTATTCCGGCGTCCGCAAAAACCGCACCATGCGCAGCTTCATCACAAACTGGTCGATCAGCTCCTGGGCTTCAGCTTCTGAAAGGCTGCCCTGGGCCAGATCCCGCTGGATATAAATATCCAAGAAGGTGGACACACGCCCCAGGGACATGGCCGCACCGTTTTGTTCCTTGATGGCCCCTAGATAGCCAAAATAGGTCCACTGCACCGCTTCTTTCGCCGTGGCCGCAGGCTGGGCGATATCGCAGCCGTAGGCGGTGGCCATTTGCTTTAGCTCTTGCAGGGCTCGAATTTGCTCAGAAATCTCCTCCCGCTGGCGAATAACCGCCTCATCCAGGGTATCTAGCTCAAGGGACTTAAGCTGCTGGCGTTTGTCTTGAATCAGCCGGTCACAGCCGTATAGCGCCACCCGGCGGTAGTCCCCAATGATGCGTCCCCGACCGTAGGCATCCGGCAGTCCCGTAATGATCCCAGCGTGTCGCGCCCGTCGCATCTCACTGGTGTAGGCATCAAAAACGCCGTCATTATGGGTTTTGCGATATTTAGAAAAGATTTCTAAGGTTTCGGGGGCCAGCTCATAGTCGTAGGCTTCTAGGGATTTTTTAACCACCCGAATTCCCCCGAGGGGCATAATGGCACGCTTGAGGGGTTTGTCGGTCTGTAGCCCCACAATCTGCTCTAGCTCCTGGGCGATATAGCCCGCCGGGTGAGCCGTAATGCCCGTTGGCAGCTGCTCGTCGACATCCAAAATGCCGCGATCGCGCTCCGTCTGCATCAGGTCTTTGACAGTGTTCCAAAGCTGCTGGGTGCGGCGGGTGGCCCCGGCTAGAAAGCCATCATCTCCGCCGTAGGGCTGATAGTTTTTTTGAATAAAATCTCGTACGTTAATCCCATGGGTCCATGGACCATCGACAAATCTCTCCCACGCCTGTAAGGGCTCAGCTCCTAAAACACCTGAATCTTGAGCCGACGAGGTGTTTGCCGATACAACATTTAATTCCTTAGCACTGATGACTGCACTCATCGTTTTTTCCTCCTGAAAGAAGCGTGATATGGCTCAAAACAAGTTTGTTAAAACTCAATTCAACAGATAAACAGAACTCAATACCTTTGAAGCTAGTACCGCCCGTAACACGAGACCATCTAATTCCATGGCCCTTTCTGTCGCAAACTCTCTGAATCTAGAACTTTTAACCGCAGGTCCCTAGCAGGGAGAACCCCGTAGGCATTGACGTGGACATTGACTATGCTAACTATTTAACTAACTCTTTAATCTGTTTACACAGGTGCGCCTGGGGCCGATTCCACTACGGCACACGTGAACTCGCTGGTGAAAAAGAATTACCCCCTCGACAACACCGCTGAGTAATTTTGCTCAATATTTTAGCACGGCAAAAAAACTTTAGAGTGAAAATCACCCTTTACTCCAGTTAAGGGATTTTTTGGAGATTTACTGTAACTTTTCGACACTTTTGGTGATAGACAACAATTGAGTTGTAAAACCCTAACCCCCTGCGTAGCAGCGAATACATAAACACCGAGGCAAAGATATCGCTGACTACAAACACTCCGTCGACTTCGAGATATAATTTTTATTGGTGATGATTATTGCGGGCAAATAACAGCTTCTAAGACTGTGCCGGGCTCACCATTCTGAGGGAACGAATTATAAAAGTTTTCTTAAACAACATTCGAGTATTTTTCGAGTATTTTTTACTAGCAAATGTAGACAATATCGCACTGTTTTCCTGCAGTTTGAGCCAGCCGTTTACATCACCATAGAAACTCCAGACCTATTCCAAACCTATATTGAGGCGTTACCACTATGCCTAAGATGAGTGAAATGGGGAGTCAGCCTGTTAAACAAATCGCTACAAACAAGGCTGAAACAGCGTCCCCATCATTGGAGAAATCGGTTTCTCCAGACCCGGCTCACGATATTTTGCGCTACGGCTATCAGCCCCTGTCTCCTTTTTTTACCCCCAACGCTGTTGCTGTTATTGGCGCGACTGAACGCCCCGGCAGCGTAGGTCGTACCGTTCTTTGGAATCTGATCAGCAGCTCCTTTGGGGGGACGGTGTTCCCCGTGCATCCCACCCGTACCCATGTGCTTGGGATCAAGGCATACGCCACCGTTGCCGAGATTTCTGAACCGATCGATCTGGCGGTGATTGCCATACCGGCCCCAAAGGTATCTGAGGTGATTGAGCAGTGCGGTGCAGCCGGTGTTAAGGGAGTGATTATTCTCTCCGCTGGATTTCGAGAAATTGGTCCGGTCGGCTATGGGTTAGAAGAGAGCGTGCTCAAAGCGGCTCGACAACATCACATTCGGGTATTGGGTCCCAACTGTTTGGGTCTGATGTGTCCCAATAGTGGTCTCAATGCCACCTTTGCCGGAGCCATGGCCCGCCCCGGCAACGTTGGGTTTATCAGTCAAAGCGGAGCGCTGTGTACCTCTATTTTAGACTGGAGCCTGCGGGAAAATGTTGGGTTTAGTGCGTTTGTATCGATTGGCTCGATGCTCGATATCAGCTGGGGCGATCTGATCTACTACCTGGGGGACGATCCGGCTACCCACAGCATTGTCATTTATATGGAGGCGATTGGCGATGCTCGCTCCTTCCTGTCGGCGGCTCGGGAAGTGGCCCTGAGTAAACCCATTATTGTGATCAAAGCCGGTCGCACCCAGGTGGCAGCCCAGGCCGCCGCCTCCCACACGGGGGCTTTGGCCGGCAGTGACGATGCCCTGGATGCGGCATTTAGGCGCTGTGGTGTGCTGCGGGTCAATACCATTGATGAATTATTTAATCTGGCGGAAGTTTTGGGCAAACAGCCGCGTCCTCGGGGCAAGCGGTTGACCATTTTGACCAATGCGGGCGGTCCGGGGGTGCTGGCCACCGATGCCCTGATTCGCAGCGGTGGTGAGCTGGCCCCCCTGGAGCCCCAGATTGTGGAGCGGCTAGATGCCATTCTGCCGCCCCACTGGAGTCGCCAAAACCCCATCGATATTTTGGGCGATGCTACCCCGGAGCGTTACGGCGCGGCCTTAGATGTATTAGCTGAGGATAAAACCAGCGATGGTCTGTTGGTGATTTTAAGTCCCCAGGCCATGACTGAGCCATTGGCCACGGCGGAGCAGCTGCAGCTGCGGGCTGCAAAGTGGAAAAATAAACCACTCCTGGCGAGCTGGATGGGAACAGAGGCGGTCAGAAGTGGTGAAGACAGGCTCAATCAGAGTCGTATTTTTACGTTGCCCTATCCCGATGCGGCGGCTCAAATTTTTACCTTGATGGCCCGTCATAACGAGAATCTGCGTGCCCTCTACGAAACCCCAAGCCTGACCGCATCAGCCGCATCAGAAACCCGCACTATTCACGATCTGCTGGCCCAGGCCTATGGGGAAAATCGACGGCTGCTGAGCGAGTGGGAGTCCAAAAAGCTGCTGTGGGCCTATGGTATTCCCACCGTTAAAACTGAGCTGGCCACCTCAGCCGATGTCGCTGTGACCCTGGCGGATCAAATTGGCTATCCGGTGGTGCTCAAACTCCATTCCCATACCATCACCCATAAAACCGATGTGGGTGGGGTCAAACTAAATCTGTTGAATTCGGAGGATGTGCGGGCCGCCTATGAATCGATCGCCAACATCGGTCAACCTGGAGATTTTCTAGGGGTTACGGTGCAGCCGATGGTGTCCCAGACGGGCTATGAGCTGATCATTGGCAGCCATGTAGATGAGCAGTTTGGTCCGGTGTTGTTGTTTGGCAGCGGTGGTCAGCTGGTGGAAGTCTATCGCGATCGCGCCCTGGGTCTACCCCCTCTAAACACCACCCTGGCGCGACGTCTGATGGAGCAAACCCAAATCTACAGGGCCCTACAGGGCTTTAGGGGACAGACACCCGTCGATCTAAAGGCCCTAGAAGCTCTGCTAGTCAAATTTAGCCAGCTGGTGGTGGACTATCCAGAAATCAAAGAAATTGAAATTAATCCGCTGCTGGCATCGTCCGATCGGCTATTGGCGCTGGACGCTCGGGTCGTTCTTCACAGCTCGAAGACGGTGGCGAGCGGTCTACCCAAACCCGCAATTTGCCCCTATCCCGGCCAGTATGTTAGACCCTGGGTCCTACAAAACGGCATGAAAGTAGTCATCCGTCCGATCCGGCCGGAGGATGAGCCGCTGATTGTAGATTTTCACCAGACGCTTTCAGAAGAGAGCATTTATTTTCGATATTTTCACCTGATCAAACTGCAGTCGAGGGTAGCCCACGAGCGACTAACCCGGATTTGTTTTATTGATTACGACCGTGAGATGGCGCTTGTTGCGGATCATGTCGATGTCGAAACTGGCAAACGCTCAATTTTAGGCGTTGCTCGTCTCAGTCGCCTGCATGGCATCAATGCAGCCGAATTTGGCATGCTGATCAACGACCGCTACCAGGGTCAGGGGTTAGGAACAGAGCTTTTAGGCTCCCTACTGGATATTTGTCGGGCCGAGGGCATCATGCGTCTGTCAGCCACTATCCTGCCAGAAAATCGAGGTATGCAGCATCTTTGTAAAAAACATGGATTTACGGTGCAGCGCGATCTAGATGAAATCCAAGTCTATAAAGATTTCTAGGGTGTCGCTGCTGCCAGCAAAACTAGTTCATCAGAACTTATATAACGGTTACTTATGCTAGGGGGCTCCAAATTTTATGAATGAAATAAGCCGCTTCTACGCAAATTTACCCGTTTATATTTCTTAACGATAGGGTGTGTTTTCCCCAGGGCTTTCCTCAGCTTTTCCACATTCTGGAGGGAGTTTTCCCCAGGTTGCTACCAAAGTTCAACAAATTTGCGACCTCTGGGGAAAACATTTGAAGTCCGGGGATCGGGCCTGCTATGTAACCATCTGTAAAGAAAATGACGACTAAACCCCGATCGTCTCGTCAGCCGAAAATTGTTATTAGGAAATTCTAAAGAGACAGGGGCATTGCTAATTGCGATGGCCTCCTGCAAAATGAAGCTCCACTAGATCAGGTAGTGATTAGTTGAGTCACCCTTGAGCTGTTTTCAGGGGGCCGCCGATACATCCGTTGGCGACGATTGAGCAAGGGTGACTATGGCCAGGTGACAACTTGTTATGTTTACGATTTGAGGAGCGCTAGATTTTATGATTCAAGCTGCAGTTCCGGCTACTGTTAGCCTTATGGTAGAGATTCCCGAAGACCTGCATCTGTCGATTCAGGACTATTTGGACACCCACGAAATGTGGAGCCAGGAACGGATGATGCAGGCCGCACTGTCCTTATTTTTGATGCAGAATGGCGTCAACCAGCCCCATGTAAATAGCCTCTATCTAGATAGTCTATTTGGCTGTGCGACGTAGCCAATATCGCCGAGCAAGAGCCCAAAAACAACAAAAAGTCTCTACCTGAGGGTAGAGACTTTTTGTTTGAAGCTGATGCCGTTACAGCCTGTCTAGGGAGGCTCTTTCCTTGCAGAGAGATGATACAGAGGTTAATCTGTTGCGATATCTCTAAAGTCCCTAATTGATAAGGGCTTTAGGGGTACAGAAAAGTCTCTAAGCCCCTTGTGTGAACTACCCTTTGATTTTTACTTGTCATCAAGGGCCGCAATGCCCGGCAGTGTTTTGCCTTCTAGCAGCTCTAAGCTGGCACCACCGCCTGTGGAAATGTGGCTCATCTTTTCAGCGACGCCCACTTTCTCAACGGCGGCGACGGAGTCACCCCCGCCGATAATGGACATGCAGCCAGTTTCGGTAATCTCAGCTAGGGTATTGGCGACAGCTTCTGTCCCGGCGGCAAACTTATCAAATTCAAATACACCCATGGGGCCGTTCCAAATGACGCCTTTGCAGTCGGCTAGGGCCGCTTGGAAGACCTTGATGGAGTCGGGCCCAATGTCTAGACCCATCCAGCCGTCGGGGATGGCGTCCACACTAACAGTCTGGGCGTTGGCATCGGGGGCGAAGTTGTCGGCTACCACCACATCGGTGGGCAGCAATAGCTCAACGCCTTTCTCCTTGGCCTTGGCTTCAAGCTCTTTCGCCAGCTCTAGCTTATCTTCTTCAACCAGAGACTTACCGACGCTGAGGCCGCGGGCCTGGTAAAAAGTAAAGATCATACCGCCGCCGATAAACAGTTTATCCACCTTCTCCAGCAGGGTCTCGATGACGCCAATCTTAGAGGATACTTTGGATCCCCCAACGATGGCTGCAAAAGGTCGCTGGGGACTGTCTACGGCGCTTTGTAGATACTGCAGCTCCTTCTCGATCAGCAGACCGCTGACGGCGGGGCTCAAATACTCGGTGACACCCGCTGTAGAGGCGTGGGCGCGGTGGGCGGTACCAAAGGCATCGTTGACATAGAGCTCGGCAACGGAGGCCAGGTTTTTGGCAAATTCAGGATCGTTGCTGGTTTCGCCATCGTAGAAGCGAACATTCTCTAGCAGCGCCACCTGACCGTCGGCGAGGTCCGCCAGCGCTGCGGTCACAGCATCCCCAACACAGTCATCACACTTGATCACATCCTGGCCCAACAGTTCAGAAAGACGTTCGGCAACCGGCGTTAGCCGCATGCTGTCAACAACCTTGCCCTTGGGACGCCCAAAGTGACTGCACAAGATTACCTTGGCCCCCTTACCGGTCAACGCTTGGATGGTCGGCAGAGCGGCCCGAATCCGAGTGTCGTCAGTGATTTTGCCCTGGTCATCGAGGGGTACATTGAAATCAGCGCGCATCAGCACTCGCTTTCCTGACAGGTCAGCTGCTGACAAGTCAGTAACGGATTTCTTTGCCACAGAACTATCCTCCTAATGCAGTTTTGTTACGTTACGTACGCCCCACTTCAAAGCTAGGACAAGCTTGATTACCCTAGGTGTAAAGCGTTAATACATTTTTTTACTCAATAGGTATTATCGCTTATTGCGGTTCTGTTTTTTTATCCAAGTCTATGGTTTCGTTAGACTATGTTTAAGACCGTTTTATTTCCAATAGATGCCAGTCCAGAAGCCCAGCAGGCGGCTTTTAAGACGGCTGAGTTAGTCAAACATCACCACAGTCATTTGGTTTTACTCTCGGTGGTCGAGCCGCCTAGCGGTGCCAATGTTCATCCAGAGCAGACATCCCCTGAGGCGGTGGCTCAACTTTTGGAGAAAGCGAAGACTGTATTTACTAGCCAGGGTATTGATACAGAAGCCATTGAACGGGAGGGTAACCCGGCCTTTGTGATCTGCGATGTGGCCGATGAGCTATCGGCGGATCTGATTGTGATGGGCTGTCGGGGCATCGGTCTGACGCCGGAGGGGCAGTCCGACAGCGTCAGCAGCCGGGTGATTAATTTGGCTCCCTGTCCGGTAATGGTGGTGCCCTAGGGCAAAATTAACCCACGTCGACCGCTAAAATAGTGGCTGGCCTCTCTTTTGCCTGCTATGTCTTCGCCATCGATTCAGTGGTATCCCGGCCATATTGCCAAGGCGGAACGCTCTTTAAAGGAGCAGTTAAAGCGGGTGGATGTGGTTTTAGAAATTAGGGACGCGCGGATTCCCCTGGCGACGGATCATCCCGATGTGGATAGCTGGATTGGGAAGAAAGCGCGGGTGCTGGTGCTCAATCGGGTGGATATGATTTCAGCCGAGGCGCGGCAGGCCTGGCAAAACTGGTTTAAGGCCCAGGGGCAAACGGTTTACTTTACAAATGCAAAGCAGGGTAAAGGGGTGCAGACCCTGTTGCGGGCGGCCCAGGCCGCTGGTAAGGCGATGAATGCCCGGCGTAAAAGTCGAGGTATGAAACCGCGACCGGTGCGGGCGGTGGTAATTGGCTTTCCCAATGTGGGTAAGTCGGCCCTGATCAACCGGCTGCTAAAGCGCAAGGTGGTGGTGAGCGAGCGGCGCGCCGGGGTAACTCGGCAGCTGCGGTGGGTCCGCATTTCCGATGAGATTGAGCTATTGGATGCGCCGGGGATTATTCCCCTCAAGCTAAACGATCAGGCGGCGGCGCTAAAGCTGGCAATTTGTGATGACATTGGCAATGCGGGCTATGATACCCAGCGGGTAGCGGCGGCGTTTGTGGACCTGTTAACGGCGCTGGATGCCCAGGCCGGGGGTGGGAATTATGGCAGTGCGATCGCAGCTCGCTACGGCAGCCCCCTAGTGGCGGTTACCGGTGAAACCTACACTGGCGAAACCTACCTAAGCGTCCTGGCCCAGCGCCATAGCGGCGATCTGGAGCGGGCCGCCCACCAGTTGCTCAACGACTTTCGCAAGGGTAACCTGGGCAGCCTGGTGTTGGAACTGCCGCCCCCAGAAACATTTCAAGACACGCTTCAAGATGTGCCCCCAGAAATGCCCCCAGAAATGCCCCCAGAAACGCCTCCAGACGGCACGGCGACGGCCCCATCGGTTGCTTAGCACATACTTACCCCTAGCGCCAGGGTAGAGATGTGAATCTTCGGCAAAGATTAAAGCCCCCAGCCGGTCCGCAGCCAGCTCCTGAGATAGTATTCGGATCAAACGGGAAATCTTGATGGTAATGGGCGTCCGGCACGCACTTTGGCCAGCAAAGGGAGAAATAAAGGTTGGTGAACATATCCAATGCCCCATCAATCAAGGTGTCGGTGCTTGCTCCAGATGTGTCTGGTGGCGGTATGACGCGGGTTTATCTGGTCAGTCAGATCCTGCAGCGCCTGGGCCATACCGTCGAGGTGCTCGGGTGCCAGTTTGGCGACACTATCTATCCGCCCCCTCCTGAAAGCCTGAGCGTATCATCTGTGCCGGGTAAACGGCTGCCGGGGATGATTGCCCCAGCGGCACAGCTGCTCAACCAGATCCAGGGCGACCTCATCTACGCCATCAAGCCCCGGCCCACCAGCCTGGGCCTCGCCCTGCTCAAAAAGCAATATACCCGTCGTCCGGTCCTGCTAGATATTGACGATTGGGAGCTGAGCTGGTTTGGCGGCGAGGGCTATACCTATCGACCCTCGCTCAAACAGCTGGCCCGTGACATCTTTAAATCCGACGGTGCCCTGCGGGACCTTGAACATCCGTTTTATCTCTCCCTGGGGGAAGGCTGGGTGCCCCAGGCCGATGCGGTCACGGTGAACAATCAGTTTTTGCAGCAGAGGTTTGGGGGCCACTATCTGCCCAATAGTAAAGACACCCATATTTTTGACCCGGCCCGGTTTGATCCAGCCCAAAGCCGTCAAAAGTACGGGCTATCTGGCTACCGGGTGCTGATGTTTCCCGGTACGGCGCGGCCCCACAAGGGTTTGGAAGATGTGCTGGTGGCCCTAGACCGGCTCGATCAGCCCGATCTGCGGCTGGTGATCGTAGGCGGGCGACGACCCGATGGCTATGAAGATGAGCTGATGGCGCGGTGGTCTCGGTGGCTGATCAAATTGCCGAGGTTCCCCCTAGACCACATGGCCGAAGTCGTAGCCGCGGCCCACATGGTGGTGGTACCCCAGCGCAATACCCCCACGGCCCGAGCCCAGTTTCCCATCAAACTGACCGACGGTATGGCTATGGCCAAGCCGATTCTCTCCACGACGGTAGGAGACATCCCTAAAATTTTGGGGGATACGGGCTATCTAGTGGAGCCCCACGCGCCGGATCAGGTGGTGACCATGCTGCAAACCATCTTGAACAATCCAGAGCAGGCCGCCGCCCGTGGCCGTCTGGCCCGACAGCGTTGCATTCAGCACTACAGCGTTGATGCAATGGCCGAAATCCTTGGACCCCTGATTCAGCAATGTCTCCAGAGGCAGACGCGGAATCGGCTAGGCTATAGGCAATCCTATAAACCCCTAGGGCACAGTCGCTAGCGCTCACTATTTTTAAGCCGCCAAAATCTGCCAGTATTGCATCTACTAAGCGTCGCTTGCCTACTTATTTATGTCTTCTACCCGTTTATTATTTCAGTCGCTTTTCAAATATCCGGTTCTTCTATTTTTTACGGTACTTTTAGGCTTTTCAGGGGCGCTGTTTAACGGTGTGAGCACCCTGCTGATTTTGCCCATTTTGCTGGAGCTACTGGGGCAGTCGACGGACTATATCGATTCTTTGCCGCCCATTTTGCAGCGGTTTATTAGTATCTTTGACGGTCTGCCAGCCAACTATCGTTTGCCAGCGATGGCGGGTGCGGTGGTAGCGGTGATTATCCTTAAAAGCCTATCGACCTATGTGAGCGCCCTGACGGCTGGAACCTTGAATCGTAAGCTGGCCATGACCCTGCGACGGCAGGGGCTGCGGCTGCTTTTGGATGTCGATTTGGGCTACTTTGCCCAAACTAAGATCGGTGATTTGATCAACCAGTTAAACGTTGAAGTCAATCGCACCACCATTGCCATTCGCAACCTGGTGCGCATTATGGTGGTGCTGATTACCATCGGCGTTTTTCTGGTCCTGCTGTTGCTGACGTCGTGGCAGCTGACGATTATTTCAACGGTGACCCTGGGCTCGGTTACCCTGTTAAATCAATTTATTGTTAAACGCTCCAAGGCGCTTGGTCGAGAACTCTCCCAAATTTCCAAGGCCTATTCATCCCGAGTATTTGAGGTGCTATCGGGTATCCGCCTGGTCAAGGCAACGGCCAACGAGGAGCGGGAATATCGGCACATCGATCAAATTATTATCGACCGAGAAAGTGCTGAGTACAGCTCCCAGCTTATTTTTGCGGGTATTGGTCCGTTTAATGAAATTATCAACATTATGGCCCTGATGCTGATTGCCACCCTGGGTCGGGTGGCCTTTAGTAATCAGCTAGAGCTATTTTCATCGTCGCTGTTAACGTACCTGGTAATTTTGTTTAGGGCACTTCCCTATATTGGTCAGCTCAACAGCCAGCGGAGTACCTTAGCCAATACGGCGGCCAGCGTGGAGGTGATTACCGCCCTGCTGCGTCGGGATGATAAACCGTTTATGCCCAGGGGGGCTCAGCCCTACCGCCCCCTGCAGCAGGGCATTCGTTTTAACCAGATCCGGTTTAATTATCCCGGTCATGATCGAGAGGTGCTGCAGGGGATTGACCTGTTTTTGCCCAAGGGGCAAACCCTGGCGCTGGTGGGGGCCTCCGGAGCGGGTAAGTCCACCCTGGCGGATCTGCTGCCTCGGTTTTACGATCCCACGGACGGTACGATCGAGCTAGATGGTGTGGATCTCAAAACGATCGACCTCCATAGCTATCGTTCTAATTTGGGTATTGTCAGCCAGGAAACCTTTTTGTTTAATGCCTCGGTGCGGGAGAATTTGCTGTATGGTCGTCCCGATGCCAACGAGTCCGAGCTGATGGAGGCGGCTAAACGGGCCAATGCCTACGAGTTTATTGAGCATTTGCCCCAGGGGTTTGACACCATGATTGGCGATCGGGGGGTGCTACTGTCCGGTGGGCAGCGCCAGCGCTTAGCGATCGCACGGGCCCTGCTACAGGATCCCGATATTTTGATTTTGGATGAGGCCACCAGCGCCCTGGATACGGTCTCGGAGCGGCTGGTGCAATCGGCCATTGACGATCTCAGCCGTAACCGTACCACCCTGGTAATCGCCCACCGGCTGTCCACCATCTGTGAGGCGGATCAAATCGCTGTTCTAGACCGTGGCCAGGTGGTTGAGGTGGGCAATCATGCGGAACTGCTCAAAAAAAGAGGGGCCTATGCCAGACTCCAGGCCATGCAAAAGACCAAGGACGTGCACGAAAATGGCAGCATTAGCACCCACCTGGTGGCCAATATTGTCCCCATGTATCGCAAGGCCATTGGTAAGTCGTCCTATGAGCTGAGATCGCAGCTTAACTCCATGATTGGTTTGCTAGCCCTGATCCAGGAGGACGTTGACGATCCCTTTGAGCAGACGGAGCTGATGACCCATGCCCAAACCATCGCTGTCGATTTGCTGCAGGTGGTGGAAAATTTAGAGTCCCTCGGTGCGCCCGCGGCCAAAACCCAGCAGGCCAGCCCGGCAGCTTCAACCCGCTGACGGCTGACTTCTAATGGCCCTTCAAATAGCCCCAATAGGAAGAACAACCCTGTAGTTTTAATCTAACTTTCTATAATTACCCTCTCCTATGAAACGCGGTATCTATACCCTGGCCAATGACGCGGTTTACGACCAGCTGGTCGCCCTCCTCAACAGCATTCAACAAAATTCAGGACACATCCCCGTCTGTGTGATTGCCTATAACAGTAAGACCGAGCGGGTGGCGGCTGAAGTTGCCAAACGGGACCAGGTTTTCCTGCTTGACGACCCGGCCCTGTTCAAGTTTTGGGAAGACTTTTCGCTGCGGGTTTGGCAGACCCATCCCACTGCGATAAAACAATGGAAAGCCTCAGGCATAAAAACCCAGTTTTATCGGGTGGGGGAAAACCATCGCTATGCCGCTTTTGATCCAGCTGCCCCCTTTGAAGAATTTATTTATCTCGATGCGGATACCCTGGTGATGCAGCCCCTAGATTTTATGTTTGAGCGTCTTAGCCAGGCGGATATGGTGGTGTACGACTTTCAGTTTAAGGATCTCAGCCACATTTTTAATGTGGGCTCTGAAAAACTCTCAACCGTATTTTCCCAGGAGCGGCTGCAGCGCGATATTTTCTGTTCCGGCTGCTATGCCTCTCGGCGGGGGTTGTTTTCTGAAGCGGAGCTAAACCATGTGGTGGACACCCTGGCCCAGGGGAATGCAGAGGTGCTGTACATGGGGGCTCCCAACCAGTCATTGTTAAACTATATGGTGCAGATTAACGACCACAGCGTTCACAATGTGGCCCTAGAATGGCGAGACCAGGGCAAGGCAACCGGCAATGCGGTTTCGTCTAACCACTTTGAAGAAAAAGACGGGCTGGTTTATGACGGGGGTAATCTCCTGAGCTATCTGCACTTTATTGGCATCTCGTCTAAGATTTTTCGACGCGTATGTAGTGGAGAGAATCTTGATTTTCCCTATCGTCAAACCTTTTTACACTACCGCTATCTATATGGGGACAGACCCCAGTTTGAGGGTAAGGCCAAAGACTATAAACAGCCGCCGTCCCTATCAACGCGGCTAAAGAAAAAAATTGGACTTGTCTAGGGGAGCGCCATTGATGACTAGCCAACCCACGAGGGGTGTTTATATTGTTGCCAATGAGAAGGTCAGGGACAATGCGATCGCGCTTCTCGCCAGCCTGCGTCGCCATGACGCCCATATCCCGGTCTATTTGATTCCGTTTGACGACCGCTACCCATCGCTGTTGCAAACGCTGCAAACCCTTTACCAGGTGCAGCTGTTTCCAGATCTGACCTTTTTAGAGACCTTTACCCAAAAAATTAGCGAGATTTTCCCCCGTGACTTTTTGGCCCTACCCAACAAAATGCGGAAGCTAGCCGCCTGGTTTGGTCCATTGGATGAGTTTCTCTATATCGATACGGATATTTTATTTTTTGAACCGGTCTCCCACACCCTGGCCTATCTGGAGCGCGCAGACTTTATTTGCTGCGACTACCATTTCAAGGGTCGCAAGCTGCGGGATGTGTTTTCCCCTAGCGTGATCGAGCGGGGCCTATTTTCTGCCGATGTGGTCAATTCTGTCTTTAATAGCGGTCTCTGGGGGTCTAAAAAAGGAGCCATCACCCTTGGGCAGCTCTATGCTCGTTTTGAAGAGTGCGCCCAAAACCGCGACTATTTTGACTTTTCGGGGGGAACCACCGACCAGCCGCTGATGAACTATCTGGTGCTCAACAGCATTGATAACCGGCTAAATATCACCCAGGTGAACCCCAACGAGCCTGGCAGCTGGGGCGGGATGAAGCATTTTGTGGTGCGCGATCGCGCCCTCTATGACGGCGATACCCGGCTGCGCTATCTCCACTGGGCCGGTACGCCCATGCGCCCTGGGGGACCCTACCGCGAGCTGTGGGAATATTATCGGTATCTGGACGACCCTCGCCCGGTGGGGGGAGGACAGTCTGTAAAGCCGCAGCTTCAGC
Organism: Cyanobacteria bacterium P01_H01_bin.26; assembly: GCA_038748225.1. Lineage (GTDB taxonomy): Bacteria > Cyanobacteriota > Cyanobacteriia > Phormidesmidales > Phormidesmidaceae > Leptothoe. Next base: position 34,382 of record JBCDJC010000008.1, read on the forward strand.
CCATGGACAGGCTCAAACAGGTGCTGCGTCGGCTCAGAATCAAAAAATAGTCTGTTGCTGGGGTGAAATCTGTCCTAACCGAGGGCGCACTTGGGCTTTGGCCCCCACCCGCCCTGTTGTTGTTTATAACCCCATGGGTACTATCTTCTATCGTTTAATCCTATGATATCCCCTAGCTGTTCCCTCTCAATTATGGTGGCCCGCACCGATATTCCTTTTATGATGGAGACTATTCCCCATCTGGTGAGGACCAGCCACTATCCCTTTGTGGAGAGAGTTTTATTTATAGATACCGCCCCTTTGACGGGGGACAAGGTGGGTCGACCGGGCATTGGTACCCTGGAGCAGCTGCGGGAAAACTGTGCTCGGCTGATGGCCATGGGGGTGGTGGATCGGCTGGTGGATATGGACTATAACGACGCCTATCGCCAGCGGGTATACAAAAAACACTTTGGCTCTGTGCCCAAACCCACCCACAACTGGAAGGGCTACCCGATTTTAGGCACAATCTTCTCCCTTGAAGAAACGGTAGGAGACTATGTGGTGCACTTTGATAGTGATATGCTGCAGTACCAAAAGCCTGGGCAAAGCTGGATTAGTGAAGCCATGGCACTCATGGAGCAGCGCCCGGATGTGCTCTTTGTTCGCCCCCTTTCAGGACCGCCCCTGGCGGGTGGCGGTCTGCATCAGCGGGTTCCCTACGAACAAGATGACGGTTTCTATCGGTTTAAGTTTTTTGGCAGTCGCGCCTACTTGATCAAAAAACAAAGCTTTGATGGGTTTTTGCCGATTCCAGTGCTGTGGATGGACTACAAAAATGCCTGGCTCAAACAGCTGCCCCCGCGTCTGCTCACCTGGCTCAACTATTGGACCGGTCGAGGCAAGCTAGATTCCTGGGAAGTGATGATCTCCCGTGAGCTAGAACGAACCGACGGCTGGCGGGCCACCCTGGCGAATCCGGCGGCCTGGACCCTACACCCGGTGGCCAGGGGGCATGCCTATATTGAGGCCCTACCTAAAATTATCAGCGCCATTGAGCAGGGCGACTACCCCAGCGGCCAGGAAGGCTATTACGACCTCAACCTAGAGCTGTGGCTGGCTAAGGTAGGGGCCACCCACTAGTCTAGGCGTGGCGACTGGGGTACTGGTGTAAATATTCCAAGAAGTGGGGCCAGTTAAAGCTGCGGGGATCCTGGCGGGTGCCGGAGCGATCCACGATGGCATGGGTGGTGATCCGCTCTTCTGGGATGGTGGTGCGAGCCAACAGCCAGGCTAAGGATTGATATTGGGCATCGGTATAGCCGCTGTGGGTGGGGGCATTGTCCTGACCATCGGAGGGGGTGACCAGGGAAACGTGATAGGCAAAATTATTGACCGACGATGAAAACTCAGGGTTGGTGGTGGCGGTTTCAGCTCCGTTAATACCCTCAAAAACAGAGTTGCCCGCACCGTAGGCGCGCTTATCCGGCGGCACAATGTAGATTACAGTACCGTCCCGGTCCACGATGGCGTGATAGCTGGCCTGGTCTTTATCCCGGGGATGGTAGGTTTGAAAAAAATTGATGGCACTGCTGGCGGTCCAGACGGTTTCGTGGAGCACGGCCAGGTAATCGTGATTCAGGGGCTGACCGTAGGCGTCAACCGTGTAGCGCTCGCCATAGTTGGAAGGATCGGCTAGTTCTATGCGTTCCGGCGGAGTATAGCCCGGACCGTCCAGGTTGGCGGCATAGGTCAGCCCGACCGGCTCGCTGGCCGATTGGGATGTGGGCTGAACCTGTTCTGGAGCCGGTACGGCCACTGCCTGGTGTGGGTTAACCCAGGCCTTGTATGTGGTGACTAGGATGACTGTGACAGTCATTGCTAGACAAAAAACGCCTATGTATGTGCCTATGCTCAACCAACGACGATTGCCCATGGATTTTTTCTATTTAGAGATTAGAGAGGCCGACGGCGCTACAAAATGTCTTCATTAAGGTACAGCCTTAGTTGGCCCACCCTCAATGAGAATCAGCGATCTTTTCTACAGTAGGGGGTACCGCCCGACCCTGGAAGTAGCCAAATGTGCAAAATATCGAAATGAGTTTGGCTAAATTGACTGTTTGGCCGAGCCAGCTATCGGCTCTGGCGGTCGATAAACTGCCGGTAGTAGCGGCGATAGGCTATTTCTAAGCGACCGCCACAGTCTGCGATCGCAGCCCGTTGCCGCCGATATAACCCCTGAAATACATTGGCAAACAGCAGCGTCACCATTGCCACCACCAGACCCAGAGCCGTCGACACCAGGGCCTCCCCAATTCCCGCTGTTACCTCTGACCCTTGGGCTGTGCCCACATCCCCAATCTGCAACGACGACAGCGTCCCAATCAATCCCAAAATCGTCCCCAACAGCCCCAGCAGCGGCGCTAGCCCGACAACGGTTTCAAAGACCGTGCTAAACCGCTTTAACAAGGGAATTTCAGCCTGAGCTGCGCTCTCTAGGGCCAGCTTAAATTCATCCGGATTGGCCCGTTCTAGGGATAGGGCCGCCAAAAAAATACGCACCATGGGTAGGGACTTCTGCTGCTCTAGCTTCTGAATAGCGGCCTTAGGCTGCTGAGCATACTCCACTAGAAACTTACTCACCACCCGTTCCTGCTGCCGGTGAATCTGCCACCAAAACCAGCCCCGTTCCAAAATCAGCGTCACCACCAAAACTGATGCTGCTAACAGCGGCCAAATGACAACGCCACCCGCCGCCAATAGTCTTGAAATCCCCACGTCAGCTCCCTACCAGCCTATGTATTCCTGGTGATAATAATCGGCTTTTATAAGCGTTTCAAGACATGTGCTTTTATGTCGCATTTTTAATGCTTGTAAATTTATCCACCAATGGCTTTAGGTAGGTTGCAAAAATGATTATCTTCACCTCAGATCTATGCAGTCTCTGAAACCCCAATTATCAATCATATTTATTTTCTACTTCTTGAGAAGAAATTAAGTTACGGCCATATTGCCGTTATCTCGAAATGGCTCATGTATGATAAAAATGCTCGCGTTCATGTAAATCACGCATGCCCACTGTTTGTTGCTTCAAATGGCACTGTTGCAGCCTTAGGTTAGGCATGACCCCTTGTTATCTCGCTGGTTTTTATAACGCTGGCAACCATTTGTAAACCTTGAGAAAATATCCCTCAATCGCCCATGAGCACTGGGGATTTATATAGGTCGACACTAACAGTGCATTAGGGACATAAATCAATAATAAATCGGACAGGATTAACCCATGTTGAATCACCGTAATACCCTCAGTCACGATACCGGATTCACCCCAGAGCAAGTATTAGAAAATCGCGGCAGAGTTGCGGTTTTCATTGACGGTTCGAATCTGTTTTATGCCGCGCTTCAGCTTGGTATTGAGATCGACTACACTAAGCTGCTCTGTCGGCTAACGGCAGGCTCTCGACTGTTTCGGGCATTTTTCTACACAGGTGTTGATCGCACCAACGAAAAACAGCAGGGCTTTTTGCTGTGGATGCGCCGCAACGGCTACCGCGTCATTGCAAAAGATCTTGTGCAGCTGCCCGACGGGTCTAAAAAGGCAAATCTGGATGTTGAGATTGCCGTCGATATGATGGCCCTGGTGGGCTGCTATGACACGGCTATCCTGGTCAGCGGCGACGGGGATCTTGCCTACGCCGTGGATGCGGCCAGCTATCGTGGTGTCAGGGTAGAGGTGGTCAGTCTGCGCTCTATGACTAGCGATAGCTTGATCAACGTATCCGATCGCTACATCGATTTAGACGGCGTGAAGGACGATATCAAAAAGACACCCCGCAGCCACAGTAACGGCTACACCTATCGCCCATTGACCGGTTTGAGCGTCATGGAAGAAGAAACGGCCAGTGAGTCAGCCGGATAGATCCGCTAGGATAGGCTGGGCTACTAGATGTGTACTGGCACAGGTGACGCTGTATGAATAAGTGGTATCGATTTACAATAATTGCAGTGCTCATCACTGTAATTATTGTTGCGGTGCGTACCTGTCAATCATCGGGGGACACCTTAGAAAGTCTCCAAAATCAAGAGAGTGTTGAGCAGACTGAATCAGAACTAACCCTAAAAGATGTCACCCTAGAGCAGCCCGATGAAAGTGGTGAGCTGCTTTGGCGGGTCAAAGCAAAAGAGGCAACCTACAGCCCCGATCGGCGTTTGGCCAGCCTCAAGTCACCGGAGGGTGAACTTTTTCAAGACGGCCAGCTGGTCTATCAGGTGACAGCCGACCAGGGTGAAATCCGAGAAGATGGTCAATCCATATTCTTGCAGGGCAACATTGTGGCGGTTAATCCAGACAACCAGCTCACCCTGAAGGGAAATACCCTAGAGTGGACGCCGGACCAGGACCTACTGCTGGTGCGAGACAGCATTACTGGGGAGCATCCACAGCTCCAGGCAACGGCCCAGGAAGCTCGGCTTTTCAACAAAGCCCAACGCCTGGAGCTGCTCAGGGGCGTTGTTGCTGTGACTCAGCTAGAGCCCTGGATCGGGTTTACCTCAGAAAAACTAGTGTGGCAGCTAGACCAGGAAAAGCTGGCAACGGATGTACCGCTGCAAATAGAGCAGTATGTTTCAGGGGATGACCGGACGGTGACCGATCGTTTAACCGGTCGGCAAGGTGAGTTTGACCTGCTGGCCCAACAGGCTACCCTGCGGCAGCAGGTACAGCTAAATGCGCTTGAAATTCCCTTACAAACCAACAGCAATATCGCTGTTTGGGATGTCAAAGCCGGTACTGTTGTGATCGATCAGCCCGTCCAAATCCGCGATCCCCAGCGCCAGCTAACGGCCAATGCCAACAAAGGTCGTCTCAATCTAAACACTGAGATCCTGGTACTAGATGGCAATGCCCGAGCCGTTGACCAAGATACACAGTCGCTGTTGATTGCCGATCGGCTGACGTGGAATATTACAACCCAGGATGTGGACGGTCGAGGCAATGTTACCTATCGTCAGCCAGACCCAGCAGCGACGGTAAACGGCGACCGAGCCGTTGGTAATTTGGACCAACAAACTGTGGTTGTGACAGGTAGAGACGTGGTTACTGAGATTGTGCCGTCGACGGTTGAATAATTTCATTCCGTTTGGGATCACCCAGGCGGTAGGGAGCTTGATTGAATCGCAGCGTTGTCCTGAGCTGTGCCGGTACCTGAGCAGCTTTTCCCCAGTGATTTTCAAGGGTGCTCAGCAGCTGGTCCTGACGTATCCGCAGGGTCTCTAGCCCAGAACCGTAGTTGATGATGGCAAACCAAACTAGTCCCTTTTGCTCGGTGGGAAAGGCCCCAGCCAGGGCACTGACGACAGCCAGGCTACCCGTTTTAACCGAGGCATTGACCGGTAGGGTGCGATCGATCAGGGTGCCCACGTCGGTGCCTGCCACTGGAAATAGGTCGGCAAAGGTCAAGTTTTGGGCCTGCAGCCGGGTTTGGATCGCCTGCATAAGAATAATCACCGCCCGGGCTGAGAGCTGATTGTCTTCTCCTAAACCAGAGCCGTTGATCAGGGTAATTTCACCGGGGGGAACGCCAGCTTGTTCAGCAATTTTGACAACGTTGGTGGGACCGCCTGACAGATTGGAGATCATCTCAGCCATCACATTGTTGCTGTAGATATTCATCGCCTTGAGAATAACCGCTAGAGGGAGAGATTGGTGTTGTACCAGCCACCCTGAGGTCTGGAGCGTTGCCACCGATGCCACAGCGACCGGACCCTGAATCTCTAGGGTGGGTCTGGGGGTGCCGGGGGGAAGGCTGGCATATTGTTGATCCACCTCCCAACCCCAGGTGGCAGAGTTCATGGACTGTTTGAGCAGTTCCCCCGATGCTAGCGGGTCTGTGTTGAAGTTCATCACAAACCGATCGGCGATAATCAGGCTGCCGGTGACCCGTTGAATCCCTAGCTGCTGCAGCGTATTCCCCAGGGCGATGCCCTCTTCCCAAACAAACAGCGGGTCATAGCTACCTCGCACAATCAGGTTGCCCTGGAGCGTGCCGTCGGTGATGGTCCCCTGCCAGCCCACTGAGGTCTCAAACCGGTGGGCAGTACCGTAGGTTTCGAGTGCCGCCAGGGTGGTGGCCACCTTGGTTAGGGAAGCGGCCGGTAGCCGTCTGGATTCCTGGTGGCGAGCAACCGGGTAGCGACCGATGTCGACGGCCACGCTTTGCTGCCCAGCCACAAAGCCCAGCTTCCCCAGCCCGGCCATGTAGCCATTAAGAATCGTTTCAGCGGCGGGATCGGCGGCGAGACGCTGCTGCAGCCACGGCGACTCCCAGGTGGGACGAATATCCACCGTGGCAAAATTAGTGCTGGCAATAGGTTGCCAGGGGCGAGGCCCAATCAAAGCAGAGATGAAGGCCAGGGGTAAGAGCCAGTTCACAGCAGGGACGTTATCAGCGGTTTTACTGGCTAAAGATACACTAGTACTCGGTCAAAGGGTGCAGTTGATTTGGGGATCGGGGTATGGGCGGTGGAGATGTGGCATATGGCTAAGGCGGATGAGAACCAGTGGCTGCGACGGCTGCCGTTGGTGGTTGGCGGCATGGGCGGCACGCTGCTCATGGTAAATCGGTTGCTCACACCGGTGGTTACCGATTCCCAGGCCCGGGCCGATGCGCTGGGGGTTATGCTCAGCGCCATTTTGATCTTGACCAGTCTGCTGTGGCGTCAGATTCAACCGATTTTGCCAGAGGCGGTCATGCTAGAGGGCAAGGAAGGTTTTGATCTGGCTGACGGGTTGACGGATGGTATTGCTACCGAGCTGGCTTGGGCATCGCACCTGTTGCTAACCAACACGGTTACCCGGTCTCTGGTTGCCTACTACGACGGGCAGGTACTGCTGCGGCGCGGCGTTCTGAGCACCCATAAAGAGGTGGAGATCGGTCCCATTCTCAAGCGGGTGCTGACCCAAAAAAAGCCGGTTTATCTGGTGAGCCTAAAGCTCTATCCTGGCAAGGTTGAATTTAACTATTTACCCCCCAATACCCAGGGCATTATTTGCCAGCCCATGGGGGATAAGGGGGTGCTAATCCTGGGGGCAAACGCGCCCCGCAGCTACACAAAACAGGACGAAACCTGGGTAGAAGGCATTGCCGATAAGCTGGGGGCTAGTCTGGATGCGATCGCACCATCCCAGATCGCACCCTAGGGTACGGTTCCTGTATTCTGGCTATGGAAAACGCAACAGGGGCAAATAACCATGGCCAAATTTGTAATGTGGGGCAGTTATTGCGAAAACGCCCTGGAGAAACGGACCCCCTACCGCGCGGCTCATCTGGCGGGGCTCACGGAGCAAAAAGAGCAGGGTCTGCTCACGGCCCTGGGACCCACCACCGACAACAGCAAGGTGTTTGGCACCTACGAAGCCGAGGATGAAGCCACGGTGCGACAGCTAGTGGAACAGGACCCCTACTGGCTCAATGGGATTTGGACCGAGTATGAAATTTACGAGTGGAATCAGGTGTTTTAAGGTCCCACCGGGTATTTAAGTCAGCTAGGGCGGCGGCCAAGGGATAATCCAGAGTGTTATGTTTATTGATCAAGGCTTAGCTATAGAAAACACACCATGGTGATCTCCCCCAGCCAAATCATCCAGGGCAGCCAACACTGTGAGCTATCCGTGGTTGTACCGATCTACAACGAACGCGAAAGTATTCCCCTGCTGGTTGAAAAAATTACTGAGATCGCTCAGTCCATGGCGGTTTCCTATGAGCTGATCTGCGTCGATGACGGCTCAATTGACGGTTCAGCCGAAGTGCTGAGATCCCTGGCCCTGGCGCGTCACGACCTGCGGGTAATTTTACTGCGGCGGAACTATGGACAAACCCCGGCCATGGCGGCGGGGTTTAACTATGCCAGGGGACGGGTGATCGTCACCCTGGATGGCGACCTGCAAAATGAGCCCCAGGATATTGCCACGGTCTACCATAAGCTGCAGGAGGGTTACGACCTGGTGAGCGGCTGGCGCAAAGACCGCCAGGATGATGCGGTGACTCGGCTGCTGCCGTCTAAGGTTGCCAACTGGCTGATCGCGCGGGTGACCGGGGTACAGCTGCACGACTATGGCTGTTCCCTCAAAGCCTACAGCGCTGAGGTTGTGAAGGATATGAATCTCTATGGCGAGCTGCACCGCTTTTTACCCGCGCTGGCATTTATTGAGGGGGCGCGTATCAGTGAAGTGCCGGTGCGTCACCATGCGCGACAGTTTGGTGAAAGTAAATACGGCTTGGGACGTACGTTTCGGGTGGTATTAGACCTGTTGACCATTTACTTTATGAAGACTTTTTTGACCCGGCCCATGCATGTGTTTGGCCCGTTTGGCGCCATTTCAGTGCTGGCGGGCCTGGGGCTGAGCCTGTATTTAGCGTTTCTAAAGTTTATCTTGCAGGCCGACATTGGAAACCGCCCTTTGTTGCTGCTGGCGGTGGTGTTGTTTATTTCGGGGATTCAGCTGTTGAGCGTGGGTCTGCTGGCTGAGCTGATGATGCGCACTTACCACGAGTCTCAACAACGACCGATCTATCGAGTGCGAGAAGTGATTGGGGAAAGCTGTGAGAGGAATTGACACACCAATAGAGGCAAGGTATCTGTAGTGACTTGTCTGACGTTATCTCCCCCACCGGTCGAGACCAGCTAGAAGATATCTATCCTATGTTTCCTCTCGCACCTTTGCTGTATATCTGGCCTTGGTTTGGCAGCTTACGCAAACTGTGGATCTAAGGGTTGATAGATATTACACACAAGGTGGTACAAATGCAAGCTGTCTAAGCGACAAATGTCTGCAAATGTCTGCAAATGTCTGCACCTGCTGCTAATCCTGGATATAGGGCTCTCCGTTGAGCAAGGCGATCTCGGCTCGGACAAATTCTCGACCGAGATAGGCAGCATGGTCTAGATAGCTTATGGGACAAGGGTTTTCCTTGTCTTCAAAGATTTTTATGCAGAGTTCTTTGGCGGTGCGTCCCTGGTAGATACGAGTCTCCTGGCGGGGGGATACATTTTTTCTGGCAATCAGGGGTTTGCCGGTTTCTGGGTCGCAGGCAAGACCCTTATCGTTGATCACGTTGGTAAAGTGCTTGGCGCAAATTAGCGCCTGGGCGGTGTCCAGGTAAATTAAAAAATAACCCTCTGGATCTAGCTCAATAAAGCGTTTGGATAGTTTGTCGTCTAATGTCTGTAGGGTGGTTGCGGCTGGGCAGGTATTGGGACCGGTAGTCATAGTAGCGAAGCGGTTACGGAGTTTCACATTCTACCGTGGGACTTCGGCAAATTCACCTGGACTCACGGGTCCTATTTTTCTGGATCTGTTGTCAGCGGTTTGAGGGGCAAATCCGCATTGATCGCATCGATCTCCTGCTGTTCGGCGGCGTTGATACGGCCTATGTAGTTGTCGAGTACCTGGGTTAGGGTGGGGTGGTAAAACCGGTGCAGGCTATGGTTGGGGGCAGCGGGAAAGCCGCGTCGTTTTTTGTGGCGGCCGCCGGCACCGGGGTCAAAGAGCGCGATGCCGTGGGTGATGGCCCAGTCAATCGGTTCGTAGTAGCAGGCATTGAAATGGAGGTGATTATGGTCTTCGGTGGCCCCCCAGTAGCGGCCATAGAGCCGATCGCCTTTGGTCAGACAAAAGGACATGCCCACGGGGTCGCCGCTGTCGTCAGCGTAGGCGGCAAAGACAACGGTGCGATCGCAAAAATCCGGATGCAGCTGCTGAAAAAACCGGCGGGTCAGGTACTTGCTGCCCCACCAGCCAAACTTGTCGCAGGTGTCGCTGTAAAAGTCGTACACCTGATTACATAGGGTTGCCGACAGACCATCGCCGCTGTGCACCTCAAAGTGTAGCCCCGCCTTGGTGACGGATTTGCGCTCCCGTTTGATATTGCGCCGCTGGTTGGCGTTAAACCGGGCCAGGTAGTCATCAAAAGTACTGTAGCCTTCATTTTTCCAGATGTAGCTGTGGTGCAGCCAGGTTTGGAAGCCCAGGCTTTCCATGGAGCTGCGCCAGGTGGGGTCGGTGTAGAGAAAATGGCAGCCTGAAATCTGGTTGCGATCGCAAAACTGGTCGATGGCCGCCACCATCAGCCGAGTCAATAGGGCCTCATCCTCCCCGGCTGCGATCAAAAATCGATAGCCCTCAGCCGGGGTAAACGGAGACATCCCCAGCAGCTTTGGATAGTAGTCAATCCCTAGCTGCTCCGCCAGATCGGCCCACTGGTGGTCAAACACAAACTCACCTCGGCTGTGACCCTTAAGATACAGCGGTGCCGCCGCCACCAGCCGCTCTCGGCACCACACGGTCAGATGGTTGGGCAGCCAGCCAGCCGCCGCTACGGTGCTGCCGGAGGTTTCCATCGAGTTGAGCCAAAACCACTCAAAAAAGGGGGTGTTTAGCGGCTTTGCCATTCTGTCCCAAGCCGCCGTCGACAGGTCTGCCATCCGGTTGACCCAACGCAGCGTGTAGTCAGCCTTGTCGGAGTCAGCCTTGTTGGGCGGAGTGATGGTTATACCCATAGTTTGGTATAGCGTATTGGTCCACTAGGTAATGTAACGCGTTTGGCCTAAATGACGGGGCGCTAGGGCGAGGCCCTGGCCCTAGTCAGAAAATCTCTGTCGTCCGTACTTCAGAAACACCTCACTGTCAATCGTTTGGCAGGATAGCAGCCTTAGGGCCGGTGCGCTTTCCAAGGCAAACCCCTCACCGTCGCAGGGTGTGGGGGCGCGGTGCCCGCCAATAATCAGGGGGCATACGGTCAGCCAGAGTTCGTCAATCAGATCGGCCGCCACCAGCGCCGCCACCAGCTGCCCGCCCCCCATGACCACAAGGTGATGAAAACCTGACGTTTTAAGCTCGCTGACGATGGCGGCCCAGTCAAAGCCGCCGTCACGAGCCGGTGCCGTCCAGACGCGCTCAAAGCCCCTAGAACCGTTCCAAGGCGCTGCCCCAGCCGGTGTGGTCAACAGCCAGCGAAGGACAGGCTGGCTAAAAAAACGGCTGGTCGGATCCAGCTGGCCTGATCGAGAGCAGACAATGTGGGTGGGCTGGGGGGAACGGTTTTGCTGTCGCCGCCGCTCCAGCAGGGCGGGATTGGTAATCAAAGCGGTGGTGCCATAGGCCCGTAGGGTATTGGCACCAAATAGCGTCGCGTCTGCCGTCGACAGGCACTGCTCTAGGTGACGTTTGTCGGCGGCAGAGGGAAATCTGGCCGCCCCCTGGCGAGCGTCAGTGATTTTACCATCGGCACTCATGGCTAAAATAGTTGTGATGTGGGGACGGGGCACGGCAACAACCGGGGAGCTTGACTGGATGGCGACTGGGGAGCAACGGTGGAGCTAACTGCTCCAATCTCCGTAATGCTGACAAATAGGCGAACCGAAGCAATTAAGCTACCTTTGATAAGACTTCATCTATGTGAGTGCTACTTCAACTTTTGGCCATGTGGCCGGTAGTCAGGTAAAAGCAGTCGATAAACTAGGTGGGTGTTAACACCGGTATCAGTAATAACACGATGGTTGTGGGTACGATCATAGTCAAGACTGATTTCGGTGGGTGTGCGGTTGTCCGTGGGTTAACCTAGCAAAACTACCCCAGTCGATCAGGCCAGTGTTCTCGTTTTTGTCCATTTTTATCGACTCTGTTTCCATGTCTCGTTTGCGTTTCCTGCTTGAAATTAGCGACGATTCTTTAGGTTGTTAGCGGTTTATGGCTAAGCGTCCCCTTTCATTTCGCCGGTTGTTAATACTGCGTATCCTGCTGCTGAGTACGCCTGTGCTGCTGTTAGGTCAGGCGATTACGCTGCGCAAGGCACGTTCGAGCCTGCTAGAAACCGCCCGTCAAAATTTAACCAGCAGCGCGGTCAACAAGGCGACCGGTCTGGAAAACAGTGTGCGCGCCGTCGAATCTGAGCTGATGCTGCTGGCTGACAGCCAAGCCCTAAAGTCTGGGGACATGGAGGCTGTGGATGACACCTTAGACCGCTACGCCGAGGTCGCCTCCCATCGGGTTGGCTGTTTAGAGCTGATTGCGGCTGAAACGGGGGAAGCCGTACTGTCAACCTGTAATACGTCGCTGCTGCCCACCCCCTTACAGCTGCCCTGGCAGCAGGAGCCCACCGGGCAGGCGGACTTTTTCTTGGTGGATCTAGACAGTACCAAACAGCGCGCGACCGTCGACCCAGCTGCGGAGGAGGATGAGCAAGGGATGCAGCCTTCGCTGATCGATCTGATTGTGGCAACACCCATTTACGATGCTGAGGGCAAGCTGCGCTATACCCTGTCTGCCCAGCTGGGGTTTACCCAGCTGGAAGATACAAACCCCCGTTCCCTGGTGGGTAAAACTGTCATCATTGACCCCAACGGTATTGTGGTCACCCATCCCAACACCGAGCTGATCGGTCTGTCGGTGGACGATCTCCACGGCGCGGATCGGTTTGAGAGTATTATCAGCAGCATTCGAGTGGGCAATGAGGATACCCTACACCTGTTTAGTTTGCTAGAGAGCGGCGACGAGTGGCTGGCTGGCTATAAAGGTGCGGATCTACCGATTTCCACGGGGCAAACCCAGACTTGGAATGTGCTGGCGGTAACGCCGATCAATCAGGCGCTCCATGCGCTAGGCGAAATCCGTCTGATCTTACTGCTGCTGACCCTGGGGCTTTTAGGGGCCAATGCGCTGCTGGCGCTCTATGTGGCCCGCAGTCTGTCCCTACCTGTGGAGCGGCTGATTCAATACACCCAGCAGGTGCAGGATCTCTCCTCGGAGGTCAAGGCGGCTCCTACCAATCGCAGTATTTGGGAGCTGGACTACCTTGGTAAAGTGCTAGAGCGCATGCTGCGCCGCCTTGAAGGGGGAGCCCAGGAGCTGCGTCAGGCTTGGGAAAATGCCCAGATGGCCAACCAGCTAAAAAATGAGTTTTTGGCGAATACATCCCACGAGCTGCGCACCCCCCTCAACGCCATTATTGGCTGTGTTCGTTTGGTCCGTGACGGCTGCTGTGACGACCGGGATGAGGAGCTGGAGTTTTTGGAAAGGGCCGACAATGCGGCGATTCATCTGCTCAAGATCATCAACGATATTTTGGATATTGCCAAAATTGAGTCGGGCACCGTTACCCTGGATTTAGACACCCTGGACCTGGGCCACATTGTTCAAGATGTCCTAGATCTGCAGACACTACAAATTCAGCAAAAGGGGTTGGCCCTACATCGTCCTGAGATGTCAGGCCCCATTTGGGTAAAGGGCGATGCCGATAAATTGAAGCAGGTACTGCTCAATATTGTTTACAACGCGGTCAAGTTTACTGAAACTGGCAGTATTACGACGAAGATCGAAGTGACCCACGAGGCGGATAGCGGCGATGGGACGGCGGCTATCCCGGCACCTCGGGTAAGTGTGACCATTCGCGACACCGGTATCGGTATCGATCCCAAGGATCAGCAAAAGCTGTTTCATCCCTTTGTAATGGTGGACGGTAGCCATACGCGCAGCTACGAGGGGACCGGACTGGGTCTAGCGATTTCAAAGAACTTTATGAAACTGATGGGGGGCAGCATCAGCCTCTACAGCGAAGGTGTCAATAAGGGAACGGCGGTAACCTTGAGCCTGCCGCTGCTGGCTAACCAGGCGGAGCCCGCCGCCGAGGATAGCAAGACCGGTGCCGTTGAGCAGGTGCTGGTGGGTCAGCAGTCTGAGGGGTAGTTCGAGGGTGACAGGTATTTGAGCAACGCCGCCCATGGGCTTACTGCCGCATATACTGGGGGCTCACCCATGCTCCCGCCTGGTTTAGGGATTGGGAGAGGGCCTCTAAAATTGCCACCAGGTTAGTGCCCGTGGCCCCTGACGCGCAGGACCGTGGGTTGGTAAGGACGCTGTGGACAAATTGGTTGCACATGGTGGCTAGGGGTTCATGGTCGGGGACCTCTAGGGCTACGGTATTGAGACCCTGGGGTTGAAACCCGTTGGGGGCGAACTGACCCGTTTGCAGAACCAGGGGGGTAGCGGGCTGCATTTCATCAAAAATGAGACTGCCGCGATCGCAAACCACAGATAGCTGTCGCTGTTTGTGGGGATTGGCCCAGCAGAGATGCAGCTTGGCCTCAAATCCGCTGCCATAGTGGAGACGACACCAAACCACATCGGCTAGGGGCTGGTCTTGAGCATCAGCCCCTAGCCAGCTAAGACCCTGGGCCTGGACCCGAGCGGGGGTATCCCCCAGCCAGTGGTTAAAAATGGCAATGTCATGGATGGCAAGATCCCACAGGGCATCGACGTCCTGGCGGACCGGACCGAGGTTAGTACGGGCGGCATAGCCGTAGCGCGGTGTGCCCAGCTGTCCCAGGTGGGTCTTGCCCTGGATGATGGCGGGGTGAAACAGATAGGTATGGTCCACAAACAGCTGCCGGTGCTGCTGTTGGGCCAGCTGACAGAGGCCAGCGGCGCTGCTGGCGCTGAGGGTCAGGGGTTTTTCGCATAGGACGTGCAGCTGGCGCTGGAGGGCGGCGGTAACGATGGCCTGGTGGGTGGCAGCCGGTGTGGCGATCGCAACCGCGTCTAGACCGTCCAACTCCAGGGCTGCTTCCCAGCTATCCAGCAGCGCCACTGGTGGATCGAGTTGATCCAGGCCGAAGGTGGCGGCGGTGGCGCTCAGCCGCTCCATCAACGGATCCACAACGGCCCGCACCTGGATCTGGGGATGGGCCAAAAAATTCCGTAGCAGGTGGGTGCCCCATCGCCCCGCCCCCATCAGTGCCAGTTGAATTTGCCCCATATTTGCCCTATTTACTCCTGGCTGTCGCCGTTGGGCCGGCTGATACCGGCACCGCAATCAGGGGCTGCAGCTGCTGATAGGCTAGCTGGGCTGCCTGCTGTTCCGCCTGTTTGATCGAAGGGCCTTTACCCTCCCCCCAGAGTTTGCCCTGGTAGTGGACCTGGGCATAAAACCGTTCTGGATCGCCGTGGCGGTGGCTAATCTCGCTGACGGTGTAGGTGGGTAGCTGTTTGCTGTGGGCCTGGGTCAGCTCCTGGAGGGCGGCTTTGTAGTTTTGGCGGGCGGGGTCATTTTTGATGGTTTGGGTGAGCCGCCCAAAGTGAACATCAAGCCAGGGACGAATCAGGCTGAGGTCGCGGGTGCTCAGGTACAGCGCCCCCAGTACCGCCTCAAAGGCATCGGCCAGCCGCGACCCCTGGCCCGCGCGGTCGCCAGCGGCGCTGGAGGATATCTGCAGGTATCGACCAAAGTCGTAGTCCTGGGCCAACGCCGCCAGGGTGCGATCGCTGACCAGTTGCGATCGCACCGCCGCCATTTCCCCCACCGACATCTGGGGGTGGGTCTCATGCAAAAACTCTGCCGCCGCCAGTCGTAGAGCCGCATCGCCTAGAAATTCCAGCACCTCATTGTTGTGCTCTGCGGAGCTAGAAATATCCACCAGTGCCTGGTCTAGCAGCTCCCATCGCACAGCAGTACTATCGGCCAGCCCTAGCCGAGCCACAAGCTCGGCCAGGGCCTTCTGGCGTCGAGGATTTTGCCCTATGGTCAATGGCTTACTGCCCACGTCCCTCTGGTTATTCAACTGACTACCCACGCTAAAAAAATGGAAAGAGTTAGCCGTAAGCCGGGTTCTGTTCTAGCCAATGCCAGCTGACATTAGCAGGCGGTTATCTATCTGGGACGACTGTTACCAGTCGCCTCTAGCGGTACACCAAAAGCGGGGTTGGAAAAAGGTCAACCATGACCCCTGCGACCTTGCTCCTAGCCGGGGTTTACCGAGCCAGCATCTCTCGACACTGCTGGTGCGCTCTTACCGCACCTTTGCACCCTTACCTGTGATCAAAGCAGGCACAAGACCCACACCTCAACCCATCGGCGGTATGTTTCTGTGGCACTATCCTCACGGTCACCCGCACTGGGCGTTACCCAGCAAGCCTGACCTTTCAGGAGCCCGGACTTTCCTCAAACCAGGTTAAACCCAGTTTGCAACCGCAGCACCAACTCTTTCCGACTACCCATAATATCGCGATGTTAGAAGAAACCAACAGGACCCACGGCCCCAAAAACAGGGCGACCCCTTGGACCGCCCTGTTTAATCCTTTTGTTAGCTATCAGAGCGTCAGCCCTAAACCCGAAGCCCCAAGCCTTAGGAGGCCGTCACTAGCTCTACGTTTGCTGGTTCCATGGCTAGATCATGGTTAAAACAGGCCATTGCCATCATGCGAATGTGATGGTTACAGAAGTATCTGCTGATGACATGGAGTGGTAAATGTTTTGCTCCAGATATATGTCCCAGACATTGGGGCGCACCACATAGACATTCAAACGGCGTACTCATGGACCACTCTGTACTGGGATAAAAGAAACTAAGTTCCTCCCCAGGGGCGATGTCACGAATCGCCCTGAGTTCAAAATTGAAGGTATCCAAAATAATGTTTGGATCGCAGCTGTGGTTTAAATAAGCCATGTATTTAAACTCTTCAATGTTCTGGGACGGGCCCACCTGGACACTAGAAAATGTAGCCTCTGTGATGTAGTGATAGTTTTCGATTTTGTGAAACACTTGGCCAGCACTGATGGCTTTAGTGGCCGTCAATCGTTGGCCTTTACCATCATGACTTGCTCTAACTTCCAACATTTTAGATACTCCATGCGTCAATAAATTAGACGGCACTAGCCGTCGCCCACTGCTTGAAAAAACAATGAGTTTTGTGGTATTCAGTACTACAAATCCGATGCGCTCAGGCGATAGCTAACTGTAACGGTCGTAGCTCAAGTTCCTTTTGGGCATTGGAGAAAAAGGCTTTTTGTACCTGAGAAAATAGGGCAAACCCCTCTCCGGCCAAATCAACCACCTGCTCTTCAGATAGCTGAGAATAGGCGATTACTCGGTTCAGCGCATCTAGCGCATCGGCGGCATGCTCTACTTCCACACCTGTGGTGGTTTCGGTACCGTGGATAACAATCCAGTACCAGGGACTGACGGTACCCTCGGCAAAAGCGACCTTGCTACGTCGGATAAAATCCCCAAAGGCCGTGTGTCGCTGCTCGGTAAATAGAACAGAATTAATGATGCTACATTCATTCTCACCAATGGTCTCTGCGGCGGCGTGAAAACCCATGGCTCTAACAAGGCTAGCCAAGTCATCAGATGTTGCCCCATAGCCGGATTCGACCATGGCAAGTACCTCCGAGAGCCAACCTTCGGGCGAGCTGAGTCTGGCCACATCGATTGCCGACAGCTTCGCATACTCAGCCAGCTTATCTAAAAGAGCGTAGGACAGGGTCCGGTGGGACACCCCCGTTCTCGGATCGTAAAACTCTTCTATGGAGGCGGTAAAGACTTTGGCCGCCACGTCCATGGAACGCTCAGCATGGGCTAAAAACTGGCTATTGGGATCATTAAAAAATGAGCTACATCCGATGGCGCTGCACAATTTTGGCACTAGCGCGCTGTAGGCACGGGCGTAGTGCACAAAGCGTTGCATAAACCGATACGTGTCTATGGGACTCGTCAAAGAGGCACGGCAGGCGGACTCCATGACAGCATTAAGCTCGGCAGAGTCTAACTGCGCTTGAAAGTTCTCTAATGTAATCACGTTTAGTCTCAGCTATGGGAGGGGACAGAAATAACAAGTAGCTCAAACTACAGGAAACAAAACCACATCAGGCTGTCAGGACAGATACCGACAGCGTCAGTTGCCTTTAAAGATCTCTCGACCATCAACTTTTTTTGATGTGTTTTTGTTGAGTACATTATGCACAAAAATTAATGACTCTCAATGTCTTCTATGACATTTTATAAATAGTTGTAAGGATAGATGTTGCTCTACAGGTCTGCCTCAAAGTGCTCCAATCCCTTGGGAGTCCACCTGTAGACACAATTTTCACTACGTAAATTTAATGAGCTAGCTCAGCTAATTCTCTACTTAAGTCTAGTGTTTTTGTTCTGAGTGTTTTGGGTGGCTGCTTTTGGGCTCCAAACTGTCCTACTAATGTGACAAGTGCCATAAACAAAAAACCGCTGGGTTAGACTCCCAGCGGCTGAAACGCATATTTCTATTCGGCAAGATCGCAGCAGCGCTGCTGGTTGAGGATTATTGCAAATGGGGCAACAGCCCGGATCGTTCCAGTACAAGCTTCACCTGTTCATTCATGCCTTTGGCAACAATCTTTGCACCCTCTCTGTGGGACTGGAGGATGCCCTGCCAAAATACGGATGCCGTGGCAGGATCAATAAACTTGGTTCGTGCCATATCAATGGTGAGGGTTACTCCGGGGCGGATCTTTTGTTTGAGATCTTGCTCAAAAAACGGTGAAATACTCGCGTCTACACGATTGGGTAGGTGAATAGTTGTATGGGAGGGTGCCGAATCTGTGCTCATGTGTAGCTAATAATACTCAGTACATTACTACCGTAGGCGACAAATATTGTGGCTGCGTGGGTCTTTTTACGGAAGTAAGTCTCTTTTAATCAGGTTTTTATAGTCATTTTGCAGACTTTTTAGAATTGACGTCTTTCAAGCGTTACGTAGATGTCATGGAGTATAGAAAGGCACATTTTGGGCTAATGGATCTGATTGGCTTTTTAGGTGTACTCATAATGAGTTTGAGTTAATATGGAAATCTGAGTTGGAGGTTTTCCATGGAGCAGTTTTCTCACACTTGGTCCCATGGGGTAGCCGATGATGGCGTCATGGCGAGTCTATTGGCTAGCTTTGGCACCGGTCTGGGGGCAGTGCCGGTGCTGTTTACGTCACGGCTAAGCGACCGTTGGCAGACCTTGTTTTTAAGTGTCGGTGGTGGCGTGATGCTGGCGGCGGCCGCGTTTTCGCTGTTGATTCCGGCTTTGGCACTAGCCGGTCAATCACCTGACTACGGCCTGGGGGCAGTGGCCGCCGCTGCTGTTGGCGGAGCCGCACTCTTTTATGGATTGGGTTTGCTGCTACCTGAGCCAGGACTGGAGGAGGCCCAGGCGCGACATATCTGGCTGTTTGTCTTGGCGATCGCACTGCACCATTTCCCGGAGGGGCTGGCGGTGGGGGTGGGGACTGGGTCGACCCACGACCCCAGCATTGCCGTTGGTGTGGCATTGCAAAATTTACCAGAGGGGTTGATGGTTGCCATGGCGCTGCGGCAGCTGGGCTACGGTGCGATCGCGGCCCTGGGGCTGGCGACGGTTTCTGGCTGGCTAGAGCCCCTGGGTGGTTTTTTGGGAGTTACCCTGGTGGGTCTAAACGCTGCCGTTGCCCCCATGGGCATGGCGGTGGCGGCCGGTGCCATGCTGTATGTGGTCTGGCATGAGGTGCTGCTGGATCTAAATCTCAAGGCAAACAGTGGGGCCACGG
>JBCDJC010000009.1:0-52586 GCA_038748225.1 Cyanobacteria bacterium P01_H01_bin.26
ACCGTTGGCTTTTTCCAAGACCCGACGGTGGGCCTGGTGCAAACCCCCCAGAGCTTTTACAACCCTGACCCGATTGCTCGTAACCTGGGTCTAGAAGACGTTCTTACCCCTGAAGAAGAGGTTTTTTATCGGCAGATTCAGCCGATGCGGGATGGGGTGGGCAGCGTGGTCTGCTCTGGCACCTCGTTTGTAGCTCGCCGCAGTGCCCTGGAAACAGCCGGGGGCTTTGTGACCGATTCCCTCAGCGAAGATTATTTTACCGCTGTGCGGCTGGCCTCTGAGGGCCACAAAATTATCTATCTAGATGAGAAACTAAGCGCCGGGCTGGCCGCTGAAAATATTACCGCCCACGCTATTCAGCGGCTGCGCTGGGCTCGGGGCACGCTCCAGGCATTTTTTATTGAAACCAACCCGCTGACAATACCGGGGCTAAAATTTATCCAGCGGCTGGGTCACCTGGAGGGCATTTTGCACTGGTTTACCAGTCTGTCGCGGATTATCTTTTTGATTGCGCCGCTGTTCTATGTGTTTGGGGTGATTCCGATTCGCTCTACCCCCGAGGAAATTGTTTATTTTTTCTTGCCCTATTACTTTGTCCAGATTACGGTATTTTCCTGGCTCAACCACCATTCTCGCTCCGCCATTCTCTCGGATGTGTACTCCCTGGTGCTGGCGTTCCCGCTGGCTATAACCGTAGTTCAAGCGATGTTATCCCCCTTTAGCAAAGGGTTTAAGGTCACACCCAAGGGCACATCGAGCCGGGGGTTTCGGTTTAATTGGAACCTGGCCTGGCCCCTCATGATCATGTTTGTGTTAACCGCCTGCAGCATCTGGCTCAACCTAGGCGAGTGTCTGGCCCGAGGGAACTGGGCTCAAATGACTGACCCCGACGGTGCCCATGCCCATCTGCGCGGTCTTGGTATTGGCTGGATTTGGAGTTTATACAATCTGATGATGCTGGGAGCGGCGCTGCTGGTGCTGCTAGATGTACCCCGTCCTAACCCCTATGACTGGTTTGATCTGCGTCGTGTGGTCCGTTTGCAAATTGGCGATCGGATCTGGTGGGGCACCACCACGGCAATTTCTGAAATTGGTGCGACCATCACCCTTACCCAGCGGGGGCTGCCCCAGCTGGCCCCCGGCGAAACCCAACCGGTGCAGCTGTCCATTAGCGAGGACCTGCTCAGTCTGCGGGGGGTGCTAACCGGAGCCAGCAATGAAGGTGAATTTCCCTGTGTGACGGTGCGGTTTCGCGAGGTTACCCTGCCGGAGATGCGTAAACTGGTGGAGTTGCTATATTGCCGCCCCGGCCAGTGGCAGCGCTGGAATACGCCAGGGGAACTACGCTCCCTGTGGATTTTGGTCAAAACGCTCTTTCGACCGCGGGTGCTCACCGGAGATGTGCGGATCAAGGCGATGGCCGTGGCCAAAGGTTAGGAACCGGGCCAGAACCTACAGGACTTTTAAGACCGCCTCCAGGGTGCTATCGCTTTGTACAAACGCTTTTACCATGGCTGATGTATGGGGTTCCACCAGCCGCTGCTCCCACGGTTGCAGTCGGGTCCATACCTCGTCTATTAGTGTTTGAGTCCCCTGGATTGTCATCTCCCAGGGGATACCCAGTTTGCCGTAAACCACCCGAGCCAAAACAACCAGTTCTGTTTCTATAACATCCGCACTTCCCTGTAAAAAACTAAGCCATAGATAAACCTGAAACATACTAAAGTCGCGCAGGGAAGAATATCTGACGATCGGGTGCTCTAGTCGACCTCGGCGCGCATAGTAGTAGGGAAAGTCCTGACACCATCGGCTGTGGGCGGCGTGGGCAATCTCTGGAACGGTGGGCAGCATCCGTTTGACGACGGCCAAGGCTTTGGGGCCTGCCGCTGCCGTACACAGTCGCTGCCACGGCATCACCATGTGTTCTTCTAGAAATGTAAAATAGGGCCCAATTAGGGTCTGCTCCATGGGGTCTAGATCCTGGAGCAGTAGCGTATTGGTGAGGTTTATCTGGGTGGTTATAAAGCCCAGGGTTTTCCAGCTGTCTGCAATGGTGCTCTGGGACCATAGCTGGGTCAAAAGGGGGGCTAAAACCCGAGCGATTTCATCGATGTTGGGGACGCCAATGATTTTGTCTAAATAATTGAGGGGAATCGGGTCTAGCTCCGATTCAAACTGGGACAAAGTGGATAAATGTGTTTGATAAGTCTGCAAGAGCTGCAGATAAACCGGGCTAAATAGGTCGGCCAGGTTGGTAATTTGTTTGAGATCTAAATGTCTAAGATCTGCGTAGAGATCTTTGGTTCTAACGGCGGCCAGCTTACAGGCGTGTATGACTAGCTGTTTATGTAATTTTTCACAGGTTTTTCTACGTCGTGATGCCAAAGCACACTGACTGATCTCGCCAATACGCCAACTTTGTTTACTGGTTTCTAATGCGGAAAAATTGGGACGATAACGCGCTGCCCAAATATCAATCAGGGGCGTGACTGTATTTGTTTTAAGGGCGTAGGAACCACGTAGCATATTGATAGTATTTTGTATTATCTAAAAAACGGTTTTAGATGGCTCAATGGGGCTATTGAGGCTGGTTTTACACCCTCGATTAAAAATAATTCATTCCTTTTTAGAAAGCACTCTTTTTAAGGAAAATTGGTGCAATATTCGCCGTATCTTTATTCTTTATTGAAGTCAATAGTTGCCAATTTGCCAGAAACGTTATGGGGCAAAAAAAGCTATGGTAAAATCACTTAGAAAGTTCCCAAGTACATATCTCTTTATGGTCTGAATTGTCTGAAATCGATGACTATTTTAGTCGCCATAGGGGATAATCTCCGGCGGCTAGAACAACGTCTCGGTCCGTTTGAGCTGAGATCGCATCTATCAGTTCCCCACTAGCATAGGTAACAAAATAGTCGCTATACCCGGTTGGTATCTCAGGTAGCTCACCGGGCTTAAACAACACAAACGCCGTGTCGGGAGCCACCGCATAGCTGAGGGAAATGGCGTTGCCCAACCCCGTTGCCCCCAACTCCGCAATCACCATAGGCCGTTCCGTCTGCCGGATCACATCCCCCATGGTGTTGTTGTGATAGCTAATATTTTTGTTCCACCAGGTAAAGGAGGCGGCACTGAGGGTGCCCGACACCAGACCGGCAGCTAATACCAGGGTCAGAATGCCCTGGCCCCAGAGCCGATAGATACGGCGATCTGACAAAATCAGCTGCCGTAGCCAGCCCGCCAGAATCAGGCTCACCATCAGCAGCGACGGCATAAAGTAGCGGGTGCTGATCGATAGCTGCCCGCCGTTGATCAAGTCGGGTAGGATCAGCCCTAATGCTGGCACCATCAGCCCCATAATGCAAAAGGCCATGGTGGTCGGCGGGGTGACCAGCAGCAGCTGCCAAAGGGCCATTAGCAGCAGGGCCAATACAACGAACGGCGCGAGATAGGTGTAAACGCTATCTAAGCTGAGCCCCAAATCGATCACCGTCGAACTGAGATGTAGTCCCCACAGTTTGACTAGCTGGCCCAGGGACTGGCGAAAGGAGGTCCACTCGGTGGCTGAGTCCAGTTTTTGGCTTCTCCTTGCCATCACCACAATCCAAGGGGAAAAGGCCACTAGCGCCCCGGCAAACGCCATGCCCCACCGTTGCCACTGCTGTCTTGAGCCGCTAATCAAAACATAGAGGCTGTGGGCGGCCACCACCAAAACACTTAGCAAGGTCGTGTAGAGCATCAGCCCTAGGCTGAGACCGTATAGACCCCATTGGCGCAGGGCAATTCCCTGGGGAGAGCGCACCACCATGGCCTCGCTGGAGTATCGCCACGAGCTGCGCATCGCCTGTAGCAAACACCCATTGCTCAGCAAAATTAAACAGGCCCACAGGCTATACTCCCGCGCTTCTTGGGCGTATAGCAGCTGTACCGGCGATAGGGCGATCAGACTGGTGGCGATCAGACTCGTCCAGCGATCGCGCCAAAGCTGTTGAGACATCCAGTAGGTCAGCGGCAGTAGCCCCAGACCAAACACCACCGCCAGGGCTCGAAAGGATGTTACAGAGGGCTGAAAAGCTCCCACCCACAGCCGTTCTAATAGATAGAATAACGGCGGATGTTCGGGATGACTCCTCAAGGCGGACCAGGTATCGCTCCAGCGTTTAATCTCGGGAAACTTTTGCAGGGCCTGCAGCTCAGATGCGCTGACGACGGTAGACTGTGCCAGCCGCTCGGCAATGGTTTCACCCCGGTAGCCCACCACCCGGATGGAGGTAAATACCTCGTCGTGCCAGTAAACCTTGTGGGCAACGTTGGTGCAGCGCAGACCGATGCCTATGAGTAGACAAACAGCAAAACAGACCCACAGACGCTTTTTGACTACTGCAATCGAACGGGAGCTAACCACGGCTTAGGTGTGCAACGGTGTTGCAACCATTAATCATTAAGTTAACCAGCATACGCTACTTCCCTGGCCTATGCAGCTATGTAGCCACCGCTGACCTACAGCAGGCTGAGCTGCTCTATATCTGACGGTGGTTTGCGACGGCGGGTTGGTGGGGGTTTGATGTCCACATGGGCGACAAACCATGTCCGTAAATCACGGTACTGCTGGGTGTCCAGGGCGTCGAGATCGAGTGCCGCTGGAAACAGTGGCGGGGTGGCTGCCGCTGCCCAGCTGGTTTCACTGGGGTAGCGGCCAGCGCCAAAGGGGGTAACATCAGCGGGCATCCGCCCCAGATGGGGGCTGAGGTTGTCACAGCTTAAAAAGGTACCGCGCTGCTGTTCTAGCTGTTTGACCCGCTGCGATCGCAGCCGTCGATAGTCCAAAATCGGGGCTGGATAGCCCGCGGTGGGTGGCGGCGTCCCCAATCGCTCCGGTGACAGGTGGGCCAGCTCCGGCACCCAGCGTTTGATAAACAGACCGTCTGGATCGCAGCGGTCCACGGCCACCTGCTGGGGATTGTAAATTCGGGTCCAGGTTTTGTCCGCGCAGTGGGTCACCCCTGACTGCATCGCCCACTGGTAGTGATCGATGGGACAGTCCCCGTCGATCAGGTGGCGCATAAAGTGTAGCGCTCCGTAGCGCCAGTCCATTCCCAGCAGGTTGCTCAAAAAGCTGGCATAGATCGCCCTTGTCCGAAAGTTTAGGGACCCATAGCCGCCGGTCGCCTGCAGACAGCGGGCTGCCGCATCGATGATGGGAAAGCCCGTCTGTCCCTGCTGCCATGCCTGGTACAGGGTTTCATCAAAGGCCCAGCCGTCGTCGTCAAAAATGCTGTAAAGCGATCGCAGCTCCAGCTGGGGCAAATAGCGAAAGCGCTGGGTAAACCCGCTGCCCCACCGCAGCCGAGAAACCAGCTGGTAGTAGCTGCGCTGGACCCGTCGATCGCCCCGGTCATCCGCCCGCTGAATCGTCTGCACACACTCGCGCACAGAAATAACGCCAAACTTGATGTGGGGGCTTAGACCGGTGGTCACCTCAGCGCTGGGGTAGGACAGCTGCCAGTAGTAGCGCTCGGCCTTGTCCGCTAAAAACCGCCGTAGCAGCTGCCGGGCCGCCGCCGTGCTGCCGGTGGGTATGGGTTTGCCGTCAGCTTGGTGGCCCAGGGTATCTAGGGTCGGCAGCGCTTCTCCCACAGCGTCAGGGGGCACCTCGACCCGGGGTGGAGAGGGTATTCCGGGCATCGTCATTCGCTGGTACCACCACTGGCGATACTGGGGATAGGCCATCAGTGTGGAGCTGCTGGTTGTCGGCTCAAACCAGCGAATCTTCATCTGTTTATCCGCCAGCACCTGATTGAGCCGGGCGTCTCGCACCCGCCCGTAGATGCGCTCGCAATCGCTATAGCTGTAGATTCCCTCGGCCTGGGTTTCCTCGATCAGCGCCGGTAGCACATCCACCGGGTTGCCACTGCGAAGAATTAGACGTCCCCCCAACCGCTGCAGATCCAGATCCAGGTGGCGCAGACAGTCCACCATAAAAGCTACTCGCGCCGCCCCCGTTTCTGGATGCAGCAGTAGCGCGCGATCGAACACAAAAACCGGTATGACAGCCCCCCGGCACGCCGCTCGATACAGGGGCTCATGATCGTAGATCCGCAGGTCCCGGCGAAACCATACCACTGTCCGGTTGGTCATTGTTCCCGAACCCAGCCGTTCATTTTCATCCTTCCAAGACCGTTGCAGCTACCTAAATCATAAAAACTTTTGAACGTTCTAGCCGTAAATTAGATCAAGTTTAGTTCATTTGTACTAAACTTGATCTATCACTGGTAGGACATTCGTGCCATGACTCATTCCCCGCTCCATGTTCCCCCCGCTCGTCCCACTGTTCCGCCGCCGGGACGGCCCCGCTCGCTCTCCCTGGCTTGGCTCCTGGGGGGGTGGCCCTGACGGCCCTGGCCATCGTGCCGCCGGGGCAGTTGCCCCACCTGGCTGCAACCGGGGCGCTGCAGCCAGCCCAGTCGCGATCGACTCAGACAGCCCAAACCTGTCAAGCTGTTCTCAATGCCGATCAGCGCCTATCTCGAGACCAGCTAACCCAGTTTATCGCCCTGGGCCAGGGCACACCCCAGGCAGCCGTACACGAGACCATCGCCCCGCCGTACTGCACCCTGTCCAAATCCCACCAGGCCAAACAGCGGGAGGCTTACCCATTGGCCTTTGACCCGGATACCTGGTTTGTTGTCAATTACGAGCAGGGTGATTACAGGGGGTATGACTTTGTTTTTCGCCGGTGAACCGACAACATGCGATCGCCGGCGGCAGCGCTACAGGCGTTCTATGGAACACCCCTTCAGCAAAAAATGGGAGACCCATTCCTAAGCTTCAATCTCCTCCAGCAGACCGCCGCAGGCATCTAGCAGGAGATCGATCACATAGTCAAAGCCGTCGGCCCCGCCATAGTAGGGATCGGGCACCTCGCGGTCAGGATACGCCTGACAAAATTCGCACATGCGTTTGACCTTGTGTCTGTACTTGCCAGCGGTATCTAGCGCCAGAATGTTGCGATAGTTGCTGTCGTCCATGGCCAAAATCAGGTCAAACTGTTCAAAATCTTTGGCGGTAAACTGTCGGGCCTGACCCACTAGCTGAATACCGCGTTTTTTGGCGGCGGCGGTCATCCGTCCGTCGGGGGGGCTGCCAATGTGATAGCTCGATGTGCCAGCCGAGTCACAGCTGACCTGGGTCTGGAGCGATCGCTGCTCCAGTAGATAGTTCATGATGTTCTCCGCTGATGGAGAACGACAGATATTGCCCAGGCATACAAACAACAGGCGGGTTGTCATGACAAAACCTCTCTGAACACGGGGGACTCAGCGTAAAAAAACAGACATGTTAAAAGTGACTAGCGATCGGCGCGCTAGCCACTTTTGCTTTGGAACTATGGCGTTGGAACTATCTGGATCGGCTCAGCCCTACAACCCTGGCAGCTGAAGACCGCCGGTCAGCTCTTCCATGCGTTCACGCATAGTCTCCGTTGATTTGAGATAGGCATCACGCATGGCCGCCGATACCAAATCAGATAGCACCTCAGCGCCTTCATTCATGGCTTCAGGGGAAATAGACACCCGTTTGGGTTCTTGGTTGCCGCTGAGAACGACCTTAACCAGGCCGCTACCTGCCTGGCCTTCAATCTCCATTTGTTCGAGTTCTTCTTGGAGTTTCTTTGCTCCCTCTTGGACCTGCTGAGCCTTTTTGAAGGCTTCGCTCAGCTCTTTCATTTTTCCAAGACCGAAGCCAAAACCTTGCCCTTTGCTCATAATAGGCGGCCTGATTTTACTAAATTAACTGTCAAACTATACGTCGCCTTGGCCGGAATTGCAATCTTTGGGTGGAGCTGTGTTCGGCTCTAAACGGTTTGAAAATCTCCCAGAATTTGCACCTCGGGTCTCAGCATGAGGGACCACTTGGCATCCACAATGCCCTGGATGTGACGGATGAGTTTAAAAATATCGCTAGCGGTGGCACCGCCGCAGTTGAGAATAAAATTGGCATGGCGCTCCGCCACCTGGGCCTGTCCTATTTTAAATCCTTTTAATCCCGACTGTTCGATCAGCCAGCCAGCGCTTTTGGCCTGGGGATTTCGAAAGACGCTGCCACAGCTGGGCAGATGGTAGGGCTGGGTGGAGCGGCGCTGTGCTAAATCGGCGGCGGTTTCGGCTCGGACAGTTTTGGGGTCGTGACCGGGCTGCAGCTGAAAGGTGGCCTGGGTGACAATTCGCGGGTCGCTCTGCAGCATTGATGTCCGGTACTTAAACTGGAGCTGATCAGGGGCCAGGGTCACTAGGGATCCATCTGGATTGAGTACCTGGGTGCTAACTAAAATGGTTTGGGTGTCGCTACCGTGGGCACCGGCATTCATTACGACGGCTCCGCCGACGGTCCCTGGTATGCCTACGCTCCAGGCTAAACCGGTCCACCCACGCTTGGCTGCCTGCCAGGCCAGGGTGGCCATGGGCATGCCGGCGGCGGCGTTGACTCGACCCGTTTCGTCAAACTCAGTCTGCCGCAGGTAGCGGGTGCAAATCACCAAGCCCGGTAGCCCCCGGTCGCTAATTAACAGGTTTGACCCAGCCCCCAGCCGAGTAATGGGTAGACCTTCGGCATTGGCCCACTGCACACAGCCCTGTAGCTCATCCGTGGTGCGGGGGGCGGCAAACCATTCAGCGGGACCACCCACCTTAAATGTTGTGAGATTGGCCAGGGAAAACTGGGGTTTGATGACGCAGCCTGTAACGGTTAACTGTTTTTCAATGGCCATGGGACAGCTGCTCAACAATGCAGGATGAATGGTAAGGGGTAGTGCCTAGCCGACCCGATCGCCATTAGGGCAGGCCGCTAGCGCCTAGCTCAAACGCTGGTCAGGGCGGTGTGCTCGGCCTGCTCGGCCTGGTGGTCCATTACTTCTGGAATCACCTGGTTGAGGTTGCCCGCAGTTAAAAAGATAGCCAGATCCCCCGGTTGCAGCACCAAGGCCAATCTTGATTTTACATCGCTCAGCGTGCCCGCATAGCTGACCTGGGTATGGTACTCCCCAATGGCGCTGGTGATGTCCTCGCCTGTAATCCCTGAAATATTGGTCTCTCCGGCGCTGTAGATATCGGTGACAATCACCTGATCCGCATCGCCAAATGCCCTGGCAAACTCCTGCAGGAGGGTGGTAATCCGACTGTAGCGGTGGGGCTGAAAGACAGCGATGACACGACGCTGGGACACCTCTGGTAAAACTTCCGTACTTCTTACCCTGGCCGCCGCCAAGGTCACGGTAATCTCGCTGGGGTGGTGGGCATAGTCGTCAATAAATAGGACATTATTGTGGAATCCCCGGTGGTCAAACCGGCGTTTGGCCCCGGCAAAGGTGACCAGGGCCGCTGCGATCGCATCGAACCCTATTCCCAACTGTCGCGCCACAGCAATTGCGGCCAGGGCATTACTCAAATTGTGTCGCCCCAGGATAGCCAGGTGCAGCTCTCCGAGTCGCTGACCCCGCTCCCAAATTTCAGCCGTTGTTCCCTGGGCCGTTTCACAAATATCACTGGCGATATAGTCCGCCTCCGACTCCAGCCGCAGACTGTAGGTAACTGTCGGTTGAATATGATTGGCTACCGTCTCGCAGTCGGCACTGCCAATCACCACGCCACACTGATTGGCAAAATGCTTAAAAATACCCACCACTTCATCTAACGTGCTGTAGTGGTCCGGATGATCTAGCTCAATATTGGTAATCACCCCAATCGCTGCCGATAGCTTTACCAAAGAGCCATCGGACTCATCCGCCTCGGCCACCATATACTCTCCCGTGCCAACATGGGCATTGCCCTGCCAGGCCGACACTTCGCCCCCAATCACAATGGTGGGGTCAATACCTGCTTTGAGAAGCACATAGCCAACCATACTGCTGGTGGTGGTTTTACCATGGGTCCCCGCAATGGCAATTCCCTGGGTTTCACCCATTAAGGCCGCCAAAATGTCAGAACGATGGAAGATCGGACAGCCCGCATCAATGGCGGCCTGGTATTCAGGGTTTTCAGGACCGATGGCGGTCGAGCAAACCACCTGGGGTAAGACCTGCGGCGATAGCCGTTTGGCTGCCTGGGCGATGTTGTCCGCCTCCTGGCTCCAAAAAATGTGAACCCCCTGATCCTGGAGACGCTGAGTGATGTGCGTTAAACGCTGATCAGAGCCAGAGACGGGCAGCTGCCGCTGCGCCAGCACATAGGCCAGGGCTGACATACCGATGCCGCCAATACCAATAAAGTGAAATGGCCTGCCACTAAAATCCACTGCCCTCGGCATAAAACTCACCTCAAACAACACCACACACATATATTTCAGGCGTATGATACCAGGAATCTATGGGTTGACCACAGGTCCCTGGAGCGGCCCTGGTGTCATCGGCATCTACCAGGGATTCCCAAGACTAACTTGTAAGCCTATGCCGTGAGCAATTATACTTAATTTCAATAGAGGACATATAGCACGATAATCCATCTGTTCGGCTCAGGGGTCATTACTTTGATGGACTCGACCCTGATGTCCCCGATTTTGGGCTGTTCAGACAATGGGATATCATTGATTTTGCTAATGCAAACGCTAATTTGACGCAGTTGTACGACAGAGGGTAAGCGCAGTGATTAGAGTAGCTATCAACGGTTTTGGGCGCATTGGGCGCAATTTCTTACGCTGTTGGTTAACTAGAGAAAACACAGGTTTGGATGTTGTTGCGATCAACAATACCTCCGATCCTAAAACAGCCTGTCATTTGCTCAAGTATGATTCCCTCCTGGGGCGCTTGGACGCAGATGTGAGCTTCACCGATGACACCATTACCGTTGGTGATAAAACCATTAAGTGCTGTTCTGATCGCAACCCCAACAATTTACCCTGGGGCGCTTGGGATATCGATCTGGTGATTGAATCTACAGGTGTTTTTGTTAGTGAAGAGGGTGCCCGCCGCCACCTTGAAGCAGGTGCAAAGCAGGTGCTGATTACGGCACCCGGCAAGGGCGGCAATGTGGACACCTATGTCATCGGTGTTAACGATTCCGAATACGTCCACGGTAAAAATCCTATTATCAGCAACGCCAGCTGTACCACTAACTGTCTGGCCCCTGTGGTTAAGGTGATCAATGACTCCTTTGGCATCATTAAAGGCACCATGACTACGACCCATAGCTATACGGGCGACCAGCGTATTCTAGATGCTAGCCACCGCGATTTACGTCGCGCTCGGGCAGCTGCCATCAACATCGTGCCCACCTCTACGGGGGCAGCTAAAGCAGTAGCCCTGGTTATTCCCGATATGAAGGGCAAGCTGAACGGAATTGCCATGCGTGTACCCACACCTAACGTATCGGTGGTTGACCTGGTGGTTCAAGTTGAGAAAAAAACGATCAAAGAAGAGGTGAATGAAGCCGTAAAAGCGGCTGCCAGTGGTTCCATGAAGGGCGTCCTGGGCTATACCGAAGAGCCCCTGGTGTCCATCGACTATCGTAAAACCGATGACTCTTCCATTGTTGACTCCAGCCTGACACTGGTGATGGATGGTGACATGGTTAAGGTCGTTGCCTGGTACGACAACGAATGGGGCTACAGCCAGCGGGTTGTGGACCTGGCCGAACTGGTTTCTACCCACTGGCCCGCGTAGTCTGACGGCAGCTATAGTCCGCTCGGTAAAGCCCCTGGAACCAAAGCGTTTCGGGGGCTTTTTGAATGTTGTTGTACGGGTTGTTGTACGGTCGTTTGGGACTGGTGAACGGTGCTGTCTTTTTCAAAAAGACTAACCACCCAGCCGGGCGGATTGCAGCAAATCCCATTAGAGTGGGGATAGACCCACGTAATTTTCCGCTGTAACCATTTTGACCGCGTCTGTATTTGCAGCTGAGCATCTGTTGTTTCAGCCCGCTGCTGCCACCCCCGATGCCGTTCCCGCTGTGTTTGCTTTTCCCAACGAGTACTCCGTGGGAATTACCAGCCTGGGGTACCAGGTTATTTGGGCCATGCTGGCCCAGCGGAGCGATGTGGCTGTGGGGCGTTTGTTTACGGATACAGCCGATGCCCTCCCTGCTAACCCTGAACTGATGGGGTTTTCGGTGTCATGGGAACTGGACTATATCAATATTCTAAATTTGCTTGAGCAGCAGCATATTCCCATCCGTAGCTGCGATCGCACCGAACACCATCCCCTTATTTTTGGCGGTGGACCGGTGCTCACCGCCAATCCTGAACCCTTTGCCGACTTTTTTGATGTGGTGCTGCTAGGGGATGGCGAAGACCTGATTCCCACCTTTATTGATGTGTACCAGTCGGTGCGTTTGGCCAACCGTCAAGAGCGACTGAAGACCCTGGCCCAGGTGCCAGGCATCTACATTCCCAGCCTTTATCGGCCTGTGTATGTCGAGCCCACCGGCCCCATCAGTCGGATAGAACCCATCCACGACGATGTTCCTGCCGTGGTCAAAAAGCAGACCTACCGGGGCAATGTGCTCCTGGCTTCGACGGTGGTTACCGAAAAAGCCGCCTGGGAAAACATTTTTATGGTGGAGGTGGTGCGCAGCTGCCCGGAAATGTGTCGCTTTTGTCTGGCCAGCTATCTGACGCTGCCCTTTCGTACCGCCAGTCTAGATGAATCGCTGATTCCCGCCATTGAGCGCGGTTTGGCGGTGACCAAACGGCTGGGGCTGCTGGGGGCATCGGTGACCCAACACCCCGGTTTTGGGGAACTGCTGGATCACATAAACCGGCCCGCCTATGACGACGTGCGCCTCAGCATTGCCTCGGTGCGCACCAACACCGTTAACGAAAAACTGGCTAAAACCCTGGTTGACCATGGGACCAAGTCCATTACCATTGCTGTGGAAAGCGGGTCGGAGCAGGTCCGTCAGACCATCAATAAAAAGCTGGATACCGCCGATATCGAAAAGGCCGTGGTCAATGCCAAGGCCGGGGGGCTAAGCAGCGTTAAACTCTACGGCATGGCGGGTATCCCCGGTGAAACCGAGGCCGACCTAGAGGCCACGGCCGCCATGATGCTGCGGCTAAAAAAAGCGGCGAAGGGTCTCAAGCTCACCCTGGGCTGTAGCACGTTTGTCCCCAAAGCCCACACGCCGTTTCAGTGGTACGGGGTCAACCGCCAGGCCGAAAAGCGGCTCAAATTTTTACAAAAGACGCTGCGATCGCAGGGTATCGACTTTAGACCCGAAAGCTACAACTGGTCTGTTATCCAGACACTGATTTCCCGAGGTGACCGCCGCATTAGCCAGCTGTTGGAGCTCACCCGCCACTATGGCGACTCCCTGGGCAGCTACCGCCGTGCCTTTAAAGACCTGCGAGGCCAGCTACCCCCCCTGGACTATTTTGTACATACGGACTGGTCCACCGATCAGGCCCTACCTTGGGATCATCTAGAGGGTCCCTTACCCAAAACCACCCTGATCAGCCACAGGCAAACAGCCGAGGACCACATGGCTGTGGCTAAAGCATAGGTATTATTGGTCCCACTAAAAAATTCGAGCTGGCCTCGGTCGACAGGGCCAGCAGCCTTTTCCAAATAATAAACGGCAGCGTCAGCGGCCACAGCAGCCCGACGATAATGACAAAGCTCCAGTTTAGAACGCTTGTTTTAGATGCATCAGCATCCCTAAAGAACGCCAGTAATGCTATTGAAAAGGTAATTGCAGCCGGTAAGACGTAGTACAGGTAGCTCATATCAATAAAACAGAACTAAAACAGAACAAATACGGCTACGGGCCTGTTTCCATAGGGGCACCAGGGCTGTGCCATCCCCAGTCGCTCACCTGCGATATCAAAGTCCGGGCCGCCTGCAAGGGTGACATCCCAGAGACCGTCACCATGGGAATATGTTGGCCGCGTCGGAGCAAATCGTGGCGGTAAGCACGATCATAATAGGTCAGGATGATGGCGGCAGCGGTGGTGAGTTCACCCCTCTTAATATGCTCAACGGCCGCCTGGGTCCGCTGCCCGCCCAGACGTTTGCGCAGCCGTTCGGTTGCCTCCACCAAGTCCTTTGGCTCCGCCTGACCGTAAATCCCAACCAAAATTTCCAGACGCTCCGTTTCGGAACGCACGATTTCTAGAGCCTTGGCCGCGGCCATCTGCTCCATAATTTCATCCGGGACGCGGCACTTACCCACCCGACGACTTTCCGCCTCAATCCAAACGGGGGACTGGGGATAAAACTGGGACCACTGTTCAGCAATCAGATTTTCAAACTGTTCGGTGCTGGGCTGCTGGGGCAGCATCAGCGCCCCATAGCTGCTACCGCGATGGTTAGCCAGACCTTCTAAATCTAGAACCTGCTCCCCCAAATCCCTCAGCCTGTAGAGAATATCGGTTTTACCGGTGCCGGTCATGCCCCCCACAATAACGATTGGTCGAGGGCGCGCCAGCGTGGTTCTCACCCAGCGACGAAACGCTTTGTAGCCCCCATCCAACAGGCTGACCTCCAGACCGCCTGTCTCTAGCAGCCAACCCACCGACCCACTGCGCATACCCCCACGCCAGCAGTGCACCCGCACCTGACGCTGGGGAGCCAGCGCCTTGGCCTGCTTAACTAGACCCGCCATTTTGGGTCCCACCAGCTCCAGACCCAGCTCAATAGCAGTCTCCTGGCCCTTGTGCTTGTAGCAGGTGCCCACCCGGGCACGCTCCTCATCTGAAAATAAAGGAAAGCTAACGGCCTGGGGCAGATGACCCTGGGCATACTCGCCGGGGCTGCGAACATCCAGGATGGGGCCAGGAGCCTGCCAAAAATCAGTAATCGGTAAAAGCTGGGTCACGGTTAAATTCACATGCGCCTGGTATGGAGCGAGCAGATGGCGGCCGGGCCTACTCATCCTTTGATTGTAAAAGGCGCTTGACCCACCGCTGGCACAGTGTTGCCAATGTGGCGGCTGTGGCTATAGCCCCGGTGGCGCAATGCCGCTAAACAGTCATTTACCTGAGCTTGGGGAACCGCCGCCAGCAGTCCTCCAGATGTTTGGGGATCAAACAGCAATGGATAGGTCGACCGGTGGGGCTGGGAATTGGTTAAATAGTGTTCTATCTGCTGATTGCGACTGTGTAAGGAGCTGAGATAGCCCAATTCAAGGCAGGTCTGGACTCCTGGTAGTACGGGCAGGGCTTCCAGGTTGAGGTTGATAGCCACATCTGTGGCTGGGCCCACCATTTCATAGAGATGGCCCAGCAGGCCAAAGCCGGTCACATCCGTACAGGCCTGCACGTCGTGGTGGCGCAAGCACCCCACGGCATCCTGGTTGGACTGCACCATGCTGGCAATGGCTGCCTCGATCCAACGGCCTTTGGCCGCCCGCCGCATATCGGCGGCAAACAGTACCCCTGTGCCTAAGGGTTTGGTCAAAATCAACCCCAGACCGGGGCGCAGATTGCCCTTGGTGAGGATCTCGTCCGGAGCAATCCAGCCGTTACAGGCAAATCCGAGGGATAGCTCGGCTCCTTCGGTGGTGTGGCCCCCCACCAGCCAGGTCTGGGACGGCGCCAGGGCCCGGTAGGTGCCCGCCATCAGCTGATATAGGGTTTCGGTTTGGATCGCATCTGTGCCATAGGGGACCGTGGCCAGGGCTAGCACCGTTTGGGGGGTGGCACCCATGGCAAATAGATCGCTCAAGCAGTGGTTGACACAGATCTGGGCAAACACATAGGGATCGTCTACGATGGCCCGGAACTGGTCCACCGTTTGCACCGCCAGCTTACCGGCTGGGACAGCGACGATGGCGGCATCGTCCGGGGACCCTAACCCCACCTTTACTGGGTTTGGCCAGTGGGTGATTTCAGGGAAGTCCGCCCGGGCTCGCTTCAGTGCCTGGTTCAGCACTGAACTCCCTACTTTTGAGCCACAGCCCGCACAGGGAAGGGATGGAGAAGCGGCTTTAGGAGCTTTTCCCGGCGCGGCTGGTCCGCCGGCTTCCATGGCTGGAAACTGCTCAAACAGACCCATAAATTTGCCGTCGATTCGATGTTTCCAGCGGCGAAACCACACCGACTCAGCCGACCAGCGATCGCGCGAGGCAATGGCTCCGCCGGTGCCCAGGTCAATAATATTAAGGGACTGACGCTGGGGCTTAAATGGTTTGAGGGGCTGGCCCGCCAGGTATCGCTGCAAATTGTCATAGAGGGGGGGAGCCTGGCGGACGGCAAACACGCCTGCTTTGGGCCGAGCATGGTTGGCCATAGTAGCAATGTCACCCACGGCAAACACGTTGGGGTGGGACAGGGTCTGCAGGGTGTCGCCCACTAAAATAAACCCCTTTTGATCGGTGGAAAGACCGGTCTTGGCGATCCAGGGGGCGGCGCTGGCGTTGGTAACCCAAAAGACGAGATCGCACCGCTGGGTCAGCCCTGATTCGCACCGCACCAGAACGTCGCCGGCGGCGGCGGGTTCAATGGCGCATACCGATTCACAGAGGTGGGTGTGGATCGTGCGATCGCGGAAAATTTTGGTGAGCTGTCGCTGGGTGGCGCGGTTACGCCCCGACGCCAGCCTGGCGCCACGGTGAAACACATGGACGGCCGCTTTGGCTCCCACTATCTGCTGTAGCCGCACCTGCATATTCAAGGCCAGCTCCACTCCGCCCACCCCGCCACCGACAATCCCAATGGTGGCTTCGCTGGTTTTGTCTAGGGTGTGTAAATACTGGTCCCAGGCCCGCAGCAGGTTGGGGACCGGTTTTGCTGGAATGGCATACGCCGCCGCCCCCGGCACCGAAACCGTTCCCGGCGTACTGCCAATGTCAATGGATAGGGCGTCATAACCCATGGGGGGATGGTGGCGACAGTAAATCAGCTGCTGTTCCCCATCGATATCCACCACCTCATCCATGATCAAACGACAGTTGGCAAATCGAGTCAGCGGCCGCAGGTCAATATGGGACTGGTCAAAGTCGTATAGCCCCGAAATATGACAGGGCAGCATCCCCGAATAGGGGGTGTCCACCAGATTGGTAATCAGCGTGAGTCGTACCCCCGCAGGTAGCCCCGCCATGCCAATTTTGCGCAGCACTATGGCATGGGTATGCCCCCCCCCGACAAAAAATAAATCCGTATGAATTGATGTCGCTGTCTGCATCGCTCACCCTTTGTACCTAAACGGCCATCAATGCTTGAAAACGTGGATCGCCCCTGAGGTTGTCAAAGGCCGGATCGCGACCCGCCATGGCAACCCACTGGCTAGGATTTAGGGTAACGGCTTTTTGCAGCGCCAGCAGGGCAAAGTCATCGGCCTGGGTCTGGGCATGGCAGTAGGCTTTGAGGTACCAGGCTAAATCTAGATCCATTTTTAGGGCGACGGCCTGGTTAAAGTTTGCGATCGCAGGTTGAAAATCCCTTAGCAGCATCAGGGCTAACCCACGACGAACCCAGGCTTCGTAGTAGTCAGCCCTGAGTTCGATGGCTTTACTATAGGATGCGATCGCGTCCTCACACTGCCCTCGATTGTCAAAGGCGATACCGCGCTGATACCAGTGGTCTGGTCCTTGTAACTGCGTATCCATCGGTTCCCATCTCCCTATTACCAGCCGCCTAAGCCCGGGCAAATCGCCAGGGTCCCTTGGAACCACCTAGAGATAGCCTGTTAAAAAAATCAAAAAAATTAATAATGCACGCAATTTAAAGAAATTGATGTACATTATCGGGCAATGCTGCGGTTAGCGCTATCGCTAAAACTACCCTGGGGCTATATTATTTAGCCACAACAGCACCCAAAAAACGCCGCCCCTTACACCAGGGCACGCTAGCCAATCGTTTTACGTTTTCTTGATGTATGAAGCCGAGTTCTGCTGGATCCTCTGCTAAATTCAACGCTGTTAAAGGGGCTATCCAGACTCTTGTGGGTCAGCTAGCGCGGGATGTGCAACCTCGACGTTGGTCCTGGAGTTTTTATGCGAGGTTCTTGCTTTTGGGCGGTTTGTCCCTGTGGGTGTTGACCGGTTTTGTCCTACCCGCCCAGCGCAAATCCGCTGCCGCTGCCGAGATTGAGTTAGCTAGGGCAAGCAACCCTTGGAGTTTTGCTTCATTTCCAGTGGAAAACTTCCAGGCATACACCTCCCCCTTTGGCTATCGCCAATCCCCCTATGGTGGACAACAGTTTCACTACGGTTTAGACATTGCAGCCCCCCTTGGCAGCTATATCCGCAACTGGTGGGAAGGTCGTGTGGTTGAGGTCTCAGACGACAGCGCCTGTGGCACCTCTGTGGTGATCGAATCAGGAAACTGGCTACACATCTACTGCCACATGCAGGGCTATGTCACCCGTGAGGGCGGCAGACGGGTAATGGTCGATCAGGGGGGTAATATCCGTATTCAGGAAGGCACGAACATCAGTACAGGACAGCCCATTGGTCGGGTTGGCATGACCGGACGCACCACCGGCCCCCATCTGCACTGGGGGATGAAGTTTGAAAGTAGCTGGGTCGATCCGGCCATGGTCCTGCGGGCAATGTACGACGATCAGCAGGCTATTCGGTAGCCAGGATGGCTGTGCCCGTGGCTTTATGATCTATAGCACAATCGATCGACCAGCCAAGATGTTATCGTCTAGCTAAGGCCATCCTTGCGAGTGGCTGGAAGCCGTACCTGTTCGATTACCTCTCCAATACCTATGACTGCTCCCATGTCCGAAGCTGAAAATCCTCGCGCTGTTCTCCGTTCGCAAGAGCCAGAGCTACAGTACGAACTTCCTTGGAACCGTGAAGGTGAGTTTGAAATAGAGGCGCTGATCGTCAGTCAAAGTAAAAGCGATCTGCTGGTCAAAGTACAAACTGACCGTGGTGAAAACCATCTGACCATTTTAGGGTTTCTGCCTGGTCGAGTGTCAGGTCAGCGGTGGCGTTTGGAATGCCTGCGCTCCTCCGGCCGGATCGAGCTACTCGATGGCGAGCCCCTCGAATAGATAGCAGTTTTGTTGCCCTAGGGGTGAGAGATCCAAGCCGGTTCGGATTGCATACCTGCAAAAAGCAATCCGAACCGGCTCGAGTCGTTAGCACCAGTTAGGTATGGGCCGAGGGTAGGTCTACATATTCACTGACAATGCCGCGAAACTCATCACCGTCGATGGTCTCTTTTTCCACTAGCCGGTCTACCAGCCGGTCTAGCAGGGAGCGGTTACCTTTGAGCATTGAGCGAGCCTGGTCATAGGCTGTCATCGCAATTTCCCGCACCCGCTGATCAATTTTCGCCGCCATTTCCTCGGAGTATTCCGAACGCTGCATCAGGTCGCTGCGTCCCAGAAAAACAGCGCTGCTAGGGCTTTCCATCGCAAACGAGCCCAGCTCTGACATGCCAAATCGGGTAATCATTTGACGGGCGATATTTGTCACCTGCTGAATATCGTTAGCCGCGCCCTGGGTTACTTCGTCCGACCCAAAGACAATCTCCTCAGCGGCCCGACCACCCAGGGCCATGGTAATCCGATCGATCAGCTCGGCGTAGGAAATCAGCCCGTCATCCACGCGATCTTCCTTGGGTAAATAGCTAGCAAATCCGCCGATGCCACCGGAACGGGGAATAATAGTTACCTTTGCCAGGGGATCTGAGTGCTTCAACATGGTGCTGACTAGGGCATGTCCTACCTCGTGATAGGCGATTAGCCGTTTCTTTTTATTGTCTAAAAGGGGCGTCAGCGTTAGACCAATGGTGAGACGATCGATGGCGTCGTCAATTTCTTCCATGGTGACAGAGTCTTTACGACGGCGAGCTGTCAAAATAGCTGCTTCATTAAGCAGATTGGCTAGTTGGGCTCCCGAAAACCCTGGCGTGCGACGGGCGATCGCATCGAGATCGACATCGTCCGCTATCTTTTTATCCCGCGCGTGAACGTCTAAAATTCCCAGACGTCCTTTGTAGCCAGGTAGGTCGACGGTAATCTGGCGGTCAAACCTTCCCGGTCTCAACAAAGCGGCATCTAAAACATCGGGGCGGTTCGTGGCGGCGATAACAATAATCCCGCCATTCCCCTCAAAGCCATCCATCTCGGTGAGC
The DNA here is from genome assembly GCA_038748225.1 of Cyanobacteria bacterium P01_H01_bin.26. Classification (GTDB taxonomy): domain Bacteria; phylum Cyanobacteriota; class Cyanobacteriia; order Phormidesmidales; family Phormidesmidaceae; genus Leptothoe. The sequence goes on from JBCDJC010000009.1 coordinate 20,017, forward strand.
AGCTGGTTCAGTGTTTGCTCCCGTTCGTCATTGCCGCCGCCAATGCCAGCTCCGCGCTGACGCCCAACGGCATCAATTTCGTCAATAAAGACAATACAGGGGGAGTTTTCCTTGGCTTTCTTAAACAGGTCCCTTACCCGGGAGGCTCCCACGCCGACAAACATCTCAACAAATTCAGACCCCGAAATACTAAAGAAGGGCACCCCGGCTTCACCAGCAATGGCTTTTGCCAGCAGCGTTTTTCCTGTTCCCGGCTGGCCAACTAGCAATACCCCTTTAGGAATACGGGCTCCAATGGCGGTAAATTTCTCAGGATTTTTGAGAAAGACAACGACCTCTTGCAGTTCTTCCTTGGCTTCTTCGATCCCAGCCACGTCATCAAACATCACCCCCGTTTTTGCCTCCATCTGGAAACGGGCTCGGGAACGACCAAAGTTCATGGCACCGTTGGCGGAATTGGCGGAGCGGCGGAGAATCATCAGCAGCGCAAACACAACAATTAGTGCCAGTAGTGCATTCACCGCCAGTCCGGTCAGGGCACTGTTGTCGGAACGCTCTAGAACTTCGTAGTCAACACCGCTGCTGCGCAGCCTTTGTAGCAGCCGCTGGTTGTAAATATCGTTGGCAAACAGGGTGACAGGCTGTAGCGGGTCCTGTTCATCGTCGCCTTTGAGTCGCACGTTGGCCACACCTCGAACGTTATCGAGTTCAACCCGCTCCACCTCACCTTGATCTAACTTTTCCAACAGCTGACCGTAGGTGATTTGAGGCTCCTCCGCTCCCTCAACTTGAGCCGTCGCTGGCTGGGCTGTCACCAGGGGAGCCACCAGGAGGGTCTGGAGCAAAAACCAGCCGGTGGCCAAGCTGCGAGTTGCACGGCGGCGAACGGACCGGGGGGTAGAGGGGTGAGTGGACTTAGTCATAGAAAAAGAGCGTACTGCTAAAAATAAGGCCAAACAGGGGCAAGTTGGCAAGCGCTTGCCAATGGCTCGATTAGGATTATCAAATCGACACACTTAGTTTAGCGCTCTAGCTCGGGAACGACTTAGGGCGACGATGGCATTTTGACCACCAAACCCGAAGCTGCTGCACAGCACGTGGGCGATGGGAGCATCACCTGAGCCGCCACGGACAAAGTTAAGGTCAAACTCGGGGTGCTGCAGGCCCACACAGGGGGGCAGTCGCTGCTGCTGCAGGCTGAGCAGGCTAAATACGGTGCCGATCAAACCAGCGGCCCCCAGGGTATGGCCGGTGGCTCCTTTGGTGGAGCTAACGGCGGCCCGAGGAAACAGCCGCTGAATCATGTGGGCTTCGTTGGCGTCATTGAGACGGGTACCGGTGCCGTGGGTGTGGATATAGTCAATCTCGTCTGGCTGTAAACCGCTACGCCGCAGACACTGACCAGCGACGGCCAGCGCCCCATCGCGCCGGGGGGAGCTGATGTGGCTGGCATCATTACTAAGGCCAAATCCTAGGACTTGGCCATAGGGCGTTTTTTGGGCAGTCTCTTTAGCTTCTAACACAACGGCTGCTGCCCCTTCTCCCAGCACCAGTCCGTTGCGATCGCAATCAAACGGATAGCAGCCCTCCTTAGCCATGGCCCCCATTCGGCGAAACCCCGTCAGCGTTAGGGGGGTGACGGGGGCATCCACCGCGGCGACCACCACGCGATCGCACTGCTCCATTTGCAGTAGCATATACCCTTGAAACAGCGCCCATAGCCCCGTAGCACAGGCCGCCATGGGGGCTAGCACCGGTCCCTGGGGGGCCACCAGCTGGGCAACTCGACTCGATAGACCGCAGGGCAGGGCCGCGAGCCAGCCCGCCGGTGTCCCCCCGGCCATGGCTTCCCACCGGTTTAAATAGCTGCGGCTAGAGCCGACCACCAGCCCGCCGTTGGCTAGCGGGGGGGCGAGGCCCGCATCCGCCATGGCCGCTTTGACGGCTGCTATCACCAGGTCCTCCGGATCGGCAGGAACCTTGCCAGCCATAGCTAGGGGCATCGCCGGTAGCGATAAAAATGGCTGGCGAAGTGCGATCGCACATCTACCAGCCAGCAGATTAGACCAGGTTGTCTGTACCGTTGTCCCCAGGGCTGTCCATAAACCGATGCCGGTCACAACGACATCAACCATTAGCAACACATACCAGAGTCAAACTACAGCGTCCTACACAATCATTTCTAGAACTATTCAGTAACAAGGGCATCCAAGCCTTCAGTCACCGTTGCCGACTCAATCACATCCCCCTGCTGGATATTGTCCACCACCTCTAGCCCTTCGCTAACATAGCCAAAGACCGCATAGCTACCATCCAAAAAAGGTAGATCCGCCAGGGCAAAGTAAAACTGTGCCGACGCCGAATCGGGAAACTGGGAACGCGCCATGGCCACAGCACCGTGGGTGTGCTGAAGCGCCGGTTTGGCCGTCTCACCCGCCGTCTCAAAGGTTTGACTGTAGATGGGCTGGTCTGCTCCCTCAGGCGTAATCTCTAAAGGAACCATCCGCTCTTCTTGGGTATCAGGATCGATAAAACCACCGGTTCCTAGCTGCTGCACGGGGACCGAGGGATCCTTACTTTGGGGATCGCCCCCTTGCACCACAAACGGTTGCGGCTCGCGGACAACCCGGTGAAAAACCGTACCGTCGTAGACGCCCCGCTCCACTAAATCGACAAAGTTGCCAGCGGTAATAGGGGCCTTGGTACCGTCAACCTCAATCACAACGCGCTCGCCGTTGACCAATAGCTCAACAGTGGCCGTGCCCTCTAGCTGTACCATCCCCTCAGGCATGGGTATCACAGCCACCGCTGCTGGTTCAGTCGCCGCCACCGGAGCTGATTCTGACGGGGCAGTGGAGGTGCAGCTCACCATCAGTAGGGCCACAGCTAAACCAACGGCCCATCTCATATGGAAACCCGAAACCATGATTTCTTCCTTTATTGTCTAAGGGCAACATATCTTGCCACAGGGAAAATGCGTTTTCAATGAGGTTTCCCCTGGGTCAGTCTGGGACTAATATCACAGCCCCTCTAGGGGCACCTGTAGAAAACGAGCCAGTTCAGCCCCCTGATTTTCCACAGCCGCCAGGGACATTGGTTGACCCACCCGAGTCAGTGGAATATCTCCCTTGCCCTTAATTTTGAGATAAAGCGCTCGCTTTGGATTTAATCCCTCTCGAATATCGACGCGGATCGCCGTAATAGAGGATAGGGGATACTTAAAGTCAATCGTGCGGTTTTTACCTGGAAACCCCCATCGAAAAATCTGAGCCTCTTGAGTCTCCTTATCGAAGCGGTTGTAGCCACCCCCCACGTTCCAAATGCAGATCAGCCAGAGATACAGCGATAGTAGCAAGGCCGCCACGCCATAAAAACACATCGCAATTCCCTGGGGAATAAAGATCAGCTGGGTAGGATTCGCAAACGGTAGGAGGTTCATGCCTGTGTAGCTAGAGAGGCCAGCCAGCAGAAAACCCGTCCCACCAACGGCGGTCACCGTAGCCCACCAGTAATTGCTCCAGCGGCGAGACCCTAAAATTTCACGGCAGAGGACGCCATCTTGGTCGGCTACGTCAGAAACAGTTGTTTTAGAAACAGCCATGTTGATTTGTAAAAGAATATTCAAGCAAGTTCTGAATTTCTACCAGCCTATCAAGTATTGCAGGCGAATACACTGGTTACGCTCGTCACATCTCGCTAAAAAAGTCTGTCTAAACAGGCCATGTCCCAACCTTTCAAAAGACTACAGATTCTGATAGGATTAGCTTTAACTTTTGCAACGTTCAAAACCCAATGCTGATACCCAACTGAGCCGGGGTGCATAGGCTCGTTGATTGGTTTCACACAACTTTGTTAACTGTTTTCATAAGAGGACTCCATGACCAGTCAGCCCGACCGCGTGGTTTTAATTGGTGTTGCCGGTGACTCAGGATGTGGCAAATCCACATTCTTGAAGCGTCTCAGCGATCTTTTTGGCGAAGAATTCATGACTGTCATCTGTTTAGATGACTATCACAGTCTAGATCGTAAGCAGCGTAAAGAAGCTGGAGTAACGGCCCTTAATCCTAAGGCAAACAACTTTGATTTGATGTACGAGCAAATCAAAGCTTTAAAGTCTGGAACTCCAATCGATAAACCCATTTATAACCACGAAACCGGCTTTATCGATCCGCCCGAGCGCATCACCCCCAACCACGTTATTGTCATTGAGGGATTACACCCCCTTTATGATGAGCGAGTACGTAGCTTGCTTGATTTCAGTGTCTATCTCGACATTAGTGACGAGGTTAAGATCGCCTGGAAAATTCAGCGCGACATGGCAGAACGGGGACATACCTACGAGGACGTCCTGGCATCTATCCAAGCTCGTAAACCCGACTTTGAAGCCTATATCGATGTTCAAAAGCAGTATGCTGACATCGTTTTGCAGGTCTTACCGACCAAGCTTATTAAGGATGACAAAGAGCGCAAAATTTTGCGGGTACAGATGATTCAAAAAGAGGGTGTAGAGGGGTTAGAGCCTGCCTATCTGTTTGATGAGGGGTCAACGATTAACTGGGTCCCCTGCGGTCGCAAGCTGACCTGTTCCTATCCGGGTATTCGTATGGCCTACGGCCCCGACTCCTATATGGGTAACGAAGTCTCTATCCTTGAAATTGATGGTCAGTTTGAGAAGTTAGAGGAGCTTATCTACGTTGAAGAGCACCTTAGCAACATCTCTACGCGCAGCTATGGCGAAATGACCGAGCTACTTTTAAAGCACCGGGAGTATCCTGGTTCTAACAATGGTACAGGGCTGTTTCAAGTGCTAGTCGGTCTTAAGATGCGGGCTACCTATGAGCGTTTGACTAGCTCACTAGCTGGTGTCGCGGCTATGGCCTAGCCTGTCTCGCTCGGGGTACACAAGCCGCCATAGGTCAGGTTGTGACTGCCAGGGATGCCGCCGCTTTGTCAGAGTCACAAAGCGGCGGCTTGTTATGTAAAAAAAATATGGGTCCGTAGCGGAGACGGTGCAGTTGGTAGGGGCTGGTTTATGGCCAAGCCGGATGTGCCGACAAGCTAGCGTCAGTCCAGTCAGAGTGCAGCTGCCACATTTCAAGATTTGATAGGGAATGTTATATTGACAGCTGCGTCTTAACAGGAACCGAATCAACAGCCACGTAGGGAAAATCCTGAAGACTATTAGTATTAGTAGTAAAGAAGTTATTGACGGTCTAATTTCTACCTAAGATTCACCATTTCACGATTAGCATGGCTTCAGGTTCTCATCTCAGCAGTATTCTTATCGTCGAGGACAGCCAGGGTCGACGGGAGATTGTCCTAGATAGCTCCGTCTATTCCGTTGGTCGCGATGCCAAATGTGATATTCGTCTGGCCTCACAGTTTGTTTCTAGGCACCACGCTACGCTGGTTCAGCTGCCTAGGGATGATGAAAGCTACTATTACCGGATTGTGGACGGTAACCTCAAGGGTAAACCCAGTGCCAACGGCATGCTAATTAATGGTCGCAAACTGCAGGCCCACGACCTTAAGAATGAGGATGAAATCGTCTTTGGCCCCCAGGCTCGGGCCATCTACTATCAGTTGAAACGGGACACCACCTCAACGGTTCCTCCAGATGAGTTTGACATTACATTGATCAGCCCCAATATGATTGATGAGGAAGAAGACGGCTAGTCTGTAGGGCAATCTCTAAGTAATCAACACAGGCTCGAAAAACCTGAGGCTAGAGTTTAGGACTTAGGGGCGAGGGAGTCACAGCGACAGCAAAAAAACTCACCGTAGGCTAGCTGGCTTTACTTTCAATCGCCTGGTTGACCTGCTGAAATACCTGGTGGCAGTGGTTATTGATCTTGAGGGGCAGCTCTTCGTTTTTAACGACTAAATTGACGGTGGCAGCAGGATTTTGGGCTACTAGCTCGGTTTTATCGGTGGAGCCAATCAGGACTTCGACCGTGGCTAGCTGGCTGTAGGAAACCAGTCCAGGACGCTCTTTTGCCATCATGTAATTCCCATCCTGATAGACCAGGTGCAGATCGCAGGCTTGGAGGACATCTAGCAAAGATTCTCGAAGATTATTAGCAGGAAGAACGCTTACAAAAAGGTTGGTATACCGGGCCATAGAAAATTCTAGAGCTACTGCACAGTGTCAAAAGTTACGATGTGGACAAGGGCAAGTGACTACCCCCAAAACTCGTACAGCTAGTACGCTGAAGGGATTTGAATTCTTACCTCGATCTATTATCTCAGTAGATCTAGCTAGAAATCTGCATCCAACTTTACCCTTCAAGGGAACAGTAAATTTCTCAGGATAAATATAGGTTAAATTCAGAGATATTTTCTGAATCAATGTTAATAATACTCCCTCGGATCGGTTAAGGAAAAGATGCGCGGTAAACTCATTGTCTTTGAAGGAATCGAGGGAAGTGGTAAAACCACTCAAATTCAGCAGCTGCGTCAGTGGTTAGACCGGAGACTGGTCACGGGGGTGGCTGACTATCCAACCGGGGTGATTGTGACTCGGCAGCCCGGTGGCACTAACGTTGGCCAACAAATCAGACAGGTTTTGTTGCAGCCATCGGCCAGTACTGACAGTTTAACAAGCACATCGGAGCTATTACTTTATGCAGCCGATCGTGCTCATCATGTTGAACGGATTTTGCTGCCAGCGCTGGAGACCGGTCATCTGGTGATTTGCGATCGCTACACCGACTCCACAGTCGCCTACCAGGGCTACGGCAGGCAGCTAAATTTAGACCTGATTGAAACCCTCAATACCATTGCCACCGGAGGGTTAGCCAGCGATCTGACCCTTTGGTTAAAACTGGACGTGGCCCAGGGATTGGAACGGATGGCGGCCCGCGGCCAGGCTGACCGGATTGAGCAGGCAGGTGTGGAATTTCACCGGCGAGTTCACCAGGGGTTTGCGGCCCAGGCCCGGCGTTATGGGGAGCGATTTATTACCGTGGACGGCAGTCTGAGCCAGCTGGCGGTGGCTGAGCAGGTACAGGCAGTTGTCTCCCGTTATTTGCAGCAGTGGTATGCCATCTAAGTCAGTCCCAGCTGGGCAAACGCGACAGCTTTTTGACCCTATTATCGGGCAGACCCAGGCCGTTTCTTTGTTACTCCAGGCCGTCACCCGAGGGCGAATTGCCCCTGGCTATCTGTTTGTCGGGCCGGCCGGTATTGGCCGCAGTTTGGTGGCCGAGGCGTTTGCGGCCCTACTGTTGGGGCAATCAGGTGAGGCTCTAGACCGTCTAAAGCGGCGAATTCGGTCTCGAAACCATCCTGATTTATTGTGGGTTGAACCCACCTATGTGCACCAGGGTAAGCTGCTTACCGTAGCCGAGGCCCAGGCAGCCGATGTCAAACGACGTGGACGCCCCCAGGTGCGGCTAGAGCAGGTGCGAGAGATTGCTCGTTTTTTGGGACGCCCCCCCCTAGAAGCGGCCAGAGCTGTTGTGGTGATTGAATCGGCTGAGCTAATTGCTGAGGCCGCCGCCAATGGTCTTCTAAAAACCTTAGAGGAACCCGGCCAGGCCACCCTGGTACTGATGGCCCCCGATCAGCAGGCGCTGCTGCCTACGCTGATTTCCCGGTGTCAGACAATTCCATTTCGCCGGTTGGGGGCCACCGATTTGGCCCAGGTACTAGCCCAGGTAGGCCATGCCGAGATTTTGGCGCATCCTGAAATTCTCGCGCTCGCCCAGGGCAGTCCGGGGAGTGCGATCGCAAGCTGGCAGCAGCGGCAAACTATCCCGCCAGAACTATTACAGCAGTTGAGTCAGCCCATAGCCGACCTCCGCCGTGCCCTGGAGCTAGCCCGCCACATTGCCCAGTTGGAACCCGAATCGCAGCTGTGGCTGCTGGACTACCTGCAGCAAAGTCGATGGCATCGGGGAGCCCAGGGTATGGAGCAGCTAGAGCTAGCCCGTAAACAGCTGCTCAGGTATGTGCAGCCCCGTCTGGTTTGGGAAGTCACGCTGATGGATTTGGTGGGGAGCTGAGGGGATGGTGAGATAGCGGGGCATAGGAACTAAACTAAATAAGGTAGTTTGGGATGCTTGCTCCCGTGCCAACACCCCAGAGAAATAAGCGATTTGTATGGTTCCACAGTCAGCCCGACGTCCCTTTAGAAAAACTAGTTTTTGGATTGGGATAGCCCTACTTTTACTCGTTGGCGGTGCTTCCCTACTGGCCCTGCGCTCAGCTCGACGCTCACGGCAGGCCGCCCTAGAAGAAGCCGCTCAGCCCCCACCGGAGCGGGTGGATGTGGCTGCCCTGGGTCGCATTGAACCTAAAAGTGAGGTGATTGATGTGGCCGCCGCAGAAACTGGGGTTTTGGCCAGGTTACTGGTGGATGAAGGTGCCCAGGTACAAGCAGGTGAGGTGTTAGCCGAGTTAGATATGTACGCTATCCGTAAGGCCGAACGTGACTATGCCGCCAGTCAGCTAGGGGAAGCTCAGCGAACCCTAGCTGCTGAAAATAGCCTAGGTGCAGCCCGCATTGTTGAAGCAACGACCCAAGCAGGGCAAATCGACCAGCCCCAAATTCAAGCGATTGCAGCCCAAGCCGCTGAGATTCGTAGCCTGGAGGCTCGTCTATCGTTGGCAAACATCGATCTGGCTCGATTTGAGAATCTGTTGAGCCAGGGAGCCATTACCCAGCAGGAGTTTGACCGTCAGCAAACGGAGGTGAACGAACTGCTAAGCGACATTGCCAATGCCAAAGCGACTAAAACCCAGCTAGAGCTGGCGCGAGATACGGCGTTGGAAAATGCGGCGGCCCAGGTATCCATGGCTGAGGCCGATTTACAGCTAGCATCTGTCGAATCTGGTGTGGAGGCGGCCCGGCAAAATCTGGCCCTAGCCGATGCCAGACTCGAGCGCACGGTGGTGACAGCACCGGCCACAGGGCAAATTTTGGACATCTATGTGCGACCGGGGGAGGCCGTATCAAGCAATCGTCTGCTTTCCATGGGCAACACAGATGAAATGTATGTCGTGGCCGAAGTCTATGAAACCGATGTCGGTCTGGTGGAAGTTGGACAGCAAGCGACGATTACCAGCCGTAATGGCGCTTTTGAGGGGACCCTCAGCGGTACTGTTGAAACCATTGGGCTACAGATCTTTAAAAATGATGTGCTCGATGACGACCCCGCTGCCAATGCTGATGCGCGCATTGTGGAGGTACGGATTGCCGTGGATCAAGATGAGGCCGTGGCCATGCTGACCAATCTGCAGGTGGACGTGCTGATCGACATCAAGTCTGACGCCAGTTCTAACGTCAGTTCCGGGGAGAGCTAGCCATGGCTAGGATCTCGGTGGCCTGGTCTAACCTGATGCATGAGCGCACCCGGCTGATGGTTGCGATCGCAGGTGTCGCCTTTGCCGTGATCCTCATCTTTATGAACCTTGGGTTTATGGGGGCGCTCATTTCTACGGCCACCAACTTTTACGAGCAGTTCAACGCAGAGCTATTTCTGATTTCGCCTGAGACCCTAGAAATCAGTACCTCCACGGCGTTTCCCCGAGAGCGGCTTTACCAGGTAGCCGGGGTGGAGGGGGTGGAGCGCATCATGCCCCTCTACAGTGAATATCTGCTGTGGCGCAATCCAGAAACCGGGGTCAGTCGTGCCATCTTTGTCTATGGCATCAACCCGAACGATCCGGCGTTTCTCATGCCCGAGCTCCAGGGGGATGAGGCCCGCCGTATTCTCAGTCAGCCCGATACCGTTTTTATCGATCGGTTTTCACGTCCTGAGTTTGGTCCCCAGGAGATTGGCACCACCACTGAGGCCGATCGTCGCCGCGCCACCATCGGTGGCACCTACGCCCTAGGGGGCGGGTTTGCTGCCGATGGCACGCTGATTATGAGCGATCAAAATTTTGTTCGATACCTCGACCCCAGGCCCCTAAGTTTGGTGAATGTTGGCCTAGTTAAGCTCCAGCCTGGAGCCTCCCCCGAAAAAGTAGCGGCGGCGATCGCAGCGCTACTGCCCGCTGACGTTGTTGTTTATACCAAAGCAGGCATTATCGAGCACGACTCCACCTACTGGCTAGAATCCACCTCCATCGGTTTTATCTTTAGCATGGGTGTCGTGGTGTCCTTTGTGGTGGGAGCCGTTATTGTCTATCAGATTTTGTTTACTGATATTCGCGATCACCTGCCCGAGTACGCCACCATGAAAGCCATGGGCTACCGCTCCCAATATTTGTTCAAGATTGTGCTCCAGGAAGCGATTCTCCTAGCGGTGCTGGGCTATATTCCCGGTCTTGCCGCCGCGCTGGGACTTTACCACCTGACGGCGACCGCTACGGCCGGTACCCTACCGGTTGCCATGAACGGCGGTCGGGTTCTTTTTGTTCTGGTTTTAACCCTGCTGATGTGTAGCCTATCGGGTCTCGTTTCCGTTAGAAAAGCTGTCACCGCTGACCCAGCCGAAATCTTTTAGGAGGTCCATGATTTTACTAGAGGACGGCTTGAATGATTAAACGTATTCCCTTAGCCTGGCTCAACCTCACCCACGACCGCAGGCGTTTTGCTACCTCTTTGGCGGGTGTGGGCTTTGCTGTGTTGCTGATGTTTATGTTCAACGGGTTTATGAATGCCCTGTACGACAGTCAGCTGCAGCTGCTCAACCGGTTCAACGGCGAAGTGATTATTGTCAACCGGCTGCGGACCAACATGTTTGTGCCCCGTGCCTTTGCCCGCAGACGGCTGTACCAGGCCCGTGCCTTTGCCGGGGTGCAGGACGCCTACGCCATGTACATCAGCGAAGTAAACTGGAAAAATCCAGAAAATCGTAACTCTCGCGGTGTGAGAGTGATTGCGGTTAACCCTGATGAACCGGTGCTTAATATTCCTGAAATTGCCACCCATCGTCAGGCACTCAAGCTGCCGGAAACTGCCCTCATGGATACAAAATCCCGGGCGGAGGTGGGACCGGTGGCGGCCGGGGTGACTAGCGAGCTGGCGGATCGGCGGATTCGCCTAGTGGGCACCTTTACCATGGGCACCGACTTTGCCTCGGGTAATGGCAATCTGTTAATGAGCGATCAAAACTTTCTGCGCTACTTTGCCGATCGCGGTCCAGAAGAAGACAAACGCAGCTTTGCCACGGTAGACATCGGGGTGATTAAACTTACCCCTGGTACTCATGTGGACCGCATGGTTAAGACCTTGCAAGATAATTTGCCGAATGATGTGCTGGTGATGGCCCGCGATGGCGACAACGGGTTTGTAATTCGAGAACGTAAATACTGGCAGGAAAACACCAATATCGGCTTTGTGTTTTCGCTGCTCACCAGTATGGGCTTTTTTGTGGGCATTATTTTGGTTTATCAGATTCTCTACACCGATGTGGCGGATCACTGGGCCGAATATGCCACCCTAAAGGCCATGGGGTACAAAAATGGCTATCTTCTGGGCGTGGTGATGCAGGAAGCTGTAATCTTGTCGGTACTGGGCTTTATCCCCGGTGTTTTGGTGAGTCAGCTGCTCTACACAGCGGCTGGAAATGCGACGGGGTTATTTTTTCAAATGATACCGGAGCGGATTGTCAACCTGCTGATTGCCACTTTCATTATGTGTTTAGTGTCAGGTGCGATCGCAGTGCGAAAAGTTCAAACCACCGACCCAGCGGACGTGTTTTAACCGTGTTTTAATAGGGAATTTCTATGGTTACCTGCGCCTCCCCAACGGATTGCCCAGGACAAGTCAGACCCATTCGCTACGAATGTTGAGCTAGGGTAGGAGCATGTTTAAAGTTCAGCTACAACCTACAGCTACTCCGCCCAGGGATGATCTGGCCGTCCATATTCAGCATCTCAACTATTACTTTGGTCTGGATGACCTTAGCAAACAGGTGCTGTTTGACATTTCACTGGAGCTGCCCAAGGGACAGATCGTTATTCTCACCGGTCCCTCTGGCTCCGGTAAAACGACACTGCTCACCCTGGCAGGGGCCCTGCGCCGACTCCAGGACGGCAGCCTCCGTGTCCTTGGTCAGGAGCTGGTCGGTCTCAGCGATAGCGCCCTGGTAAATGTGCGCCGCAACATCGGTTTTATCTTTCAAGCCCACAACTTATTCGAATCCTTAACCGCCAGCCAAAATGTGGAAATGGCGGTGGAGCTAACCGGAGATTTTTCCTCCAAGCGTGACCGGGCGGCGGCTATGCTTGGTGTCCTCGGACTGGCTGACCGGATAGATTACAAACCCCAATCCCTATCCGGCGGGCAAAAACAGCGGGTTGCGATCGCCCGCGCCCTGGTTAATCACCCCAAGCTAATTTTGGCCGATGAACCCACCGCCGCCCTAGACAAAAAATCGGGTCGAGATGTGGTGAGCTACCTACACAACCTATCGCGGCAAGAAGGCTGCACCGTATTAATGGTGACCCACGACAATCGCATTTTAGACGTGGCCGACCGCATTATTAACTTAGTAGACGGTCGCCTAGAGTCAGACAGTACGCCCAATGCCTTTGTCCAAAGTAAAACTCAAGGTGCCCTAACGGACGTCAGTGCCGACATGTTTATGATGTGAGGGGCCAAGATAAAAAACACCTATGAAATTTACCAACGGTGCCCAAGAGCTGACCTATGGCCGGGTCAAGGACTATCTCAATGGCAGTGTCTTTAAGCAAACCCTGCGGGCTAGTGGTGAGCGGCCCCACTTTGACCTGCTCTATCAAGGGACAACGTTGATTGAACTGCAGGTGCTGCCGTGGGAAACCCATCCCTATCCAGAGCTGGAAATGGCCATTGTGCGCGCTGGTAGCTGTATTGCCATTGGCTGCGGTCCGGAGCTAGACCTGCTGCAATTTTTGCTGGACGAAAACCGAAAGATGCGATTTGGCTCATTTCAAACCGATGATGCGGGCACGGTATTTTTTGCCAATCGTATTTTGGGTGGCAAGCATATGGATCCCATGGAGCTGGAGGTGTGTCTGCTATCGGTGGGTGCGATCGCAACCCACTACAGCAATATCATCATCGATAAATTTGGAGGCCAGCGGGCCTTAGGAGTCATGCTATCCTCCTGAGCACAGGGGCTATAGGATATAGAAGTAGCAAAAATCTCTCAATGCCACCATGGAAGACATCGCAGCCTACGACGGAATTTTTGTAGTCCTGGCCATCATTATCTCGATTAGCGGGTTTATTATGCTCTTCGGTAACTTAATCGGCGTTAACAACAACTGGAAATAGCCCGAGTGCGACGAATAAAGTGTGACGAATTTTTTGTTATTTGTCAGCAATGGTTGTACCTGTTATTTCTGTAAAGTACGTCAGGTTCTCAGTCATTATTTGAGTTTCTGCACCATAGAGAAACTCAAACCTATCAGCCATGCGCTAAATAACGTCTGTTTTTATCTGTTAAATCATCTGATTTTGAGGGAATCCTACCCTCGTATCTTATAAATCGGATCGCCTCAATACGTTTAGAATAGCTGGTTTCCCTCCATACCTGAGCCAGTAAGCTCAGCGATTCAGGCATTTATAGACAGAGAACACTTATATGGGATCTCCAGTTTCTTATAAAAAGATTTTTATTGTTGGTTGTCCCCGGTCAGGAACTAGCTGGCTGCAGCAGATGCTGGCTAGCCACAAAAATGTGCTTCCCGTTGAGAATGAGAGTCATATTTATCGCCTGGCGTACGAACCCTTTACCTATGTCAGTGGCTTGAACGCCAAAAAACGTTGGCAACGCTGGTCATATTTTTTGAGACACTTTGGTCTTCCGGCTCTGTTGTTTGGGGCAACCTCCTCAGATATTTGGAATAGTATTTTGAGGAGTCATCAAATTTATCAAAAAAACAATGACGTCGGGCTGCATCACTTAATCAGTTTCCAAGAGCTAAAATCCCTAATTTCTGAGGTCAGCCAACGATCAGGAGCAGATTTAGACAAAGCCCAGTTATTGATCCACCTCATACTAGATTCCTTTTTTGAAAAAGCAGGTGGACAGCCACAGCAGATTTTTCTAGAGAAAACTCCTTTCCACATTAAATACGCTGATGTGATTTTAAAGAGTTTTCCTGAAGCCAAAATCATCAACATGGTACGCGACGGGCGTGATGTCTGTGCTTCTTTGCGAGCACGATCTAAAGCAAAACAGTGGGCTCGCTACGATACACAAACCATTATTTCTCAGTGGAAAAAATGCATTCACCTAAGTGAAAAATTCATATTAGATCCGGCCCTAAAGGATCGTATCTATTCGGTTAAATACGAGGCGCTGCGGCAGGAAACACTGCCTCAACTGGGTAGTGTCTGTGATTTTATTGGTTTACCAACTACCCCAGCAGAACTAAGCCAGATCATAGATTCATACAATATTGAGAAAGTTAAAAATAAAGGAGTTGGGCAACATGTCAACAAGGGGAGTATCAACAGCTGGAAGCATGTGCTACCCCAAGAGCACATAGAGCTTTGGCATCAATCTGCTGGCGAAACCTTGAGGCGGCTTGGTTATGCCAGCACATAGTCTCCAGTGACAGTCCCCAGTTACATTTCCTTAAATATCCTTACCGTTCTCAACCTGGTGAACTTTCTCAAACTCCATGTTTCTAGATCTGGTAGCGGAGCTACGCTAGGGCTACACACAGGGGACCAGAGCATTCAAGGATCGATGGGTTGAACGTCAGCATCCCCTGCGCCCAACGCTAGATTTAGCAGAGGTGCTTGTGACTGTTTCAGACACCTTGCGAATTTAGCCAGGGATTCTCTTTAGAAAAGGGGTAAACCTATGGCAAAAGTCACCGTCTCTCCTGTACGAAACGTGGCGATTGTGGGGCCGTACTCAAGTGGCAAAACCACCCTGCTTGAGAGTCTGCTTTCGGTCACTGGTGCAATTTCTCGAAAAGGCTCAATTCCTGAGGGCAATACGATTGGAGACCATGCACCGGAAGCTCGCAATCGCCAAATGACCGTAGAAACAAATGCCGCCTGTACTGAGTACGGCGGCATTTGTTTTACATTTCTCGACTGTCCAGGTTCGATTGAGTTACTCCAGGAATCGCTCCATGTCCTCATGGGAGTAGATGCCGCCATTGTGGTGTGCGAACCGGATCCCAGTCGGGTGCTGATGGTCTCACCAGTACTGCACTTTCTAGATAAGTGGGAAATTCCCCACGTGTTATTTCTAAACAAAATGGACCGGGCCAACGCTCCCTTTTCTGAGGTCTTGGCCACGCTAAAATCTGTGTCGAGTCGGCCTCTTGTCCCTCACCAATATCCCATCGGCGATGGAGAAGATCTGGTGGGCTTTATTGATTTGGTTAGCGAGCAGGCCTATCACTACCATGCTGGAGACGTCGCTGACCCGGTGCCGCTACCTGAGACCCTGGCTGCACAAGAAACAGCCGCCCGTACAGAAATGCTAGAAACCCTGGCTGACTTTGACGATCATCTGCTAGAAGAGCTAATTGAAGAGATTGAGCCGCCAGAGGATGAAATTGTTAGGGATCTCAAAATGGAGCTGGGGGCAGATTTAATTGTGCCCGTTTTTGTGGGGGTGGCCACCAAGGACTACGGGGTACGACCGCTGTTGGATGCCCTGGTGCGTGAAGCGCCTGAACCTCAGGTCACCGCCGAGCGGCGTGGGGTTGACTTGAGTCAGGATGAACCCTTAGTTCAAATACTCAAGACCTACTACTGTCCCCAGGGTGGCAAACTATCGTTGGCTCGACTTTGGCGTGGCACCCTTGAGGATGGGGCTAGTCTGGGGGGCGATCGCATGGGCGGTCTATATCGGTTGATGGGCAATCAGCAGCAAACCCTCAGCGCGGCAACAGCGGGCAGTGTGGTTGCGATCGCACGGCTAGAACATGCCAAAACCGGCGCTACCCTGAGCACAGCTGACACCGCTGACACCCTACCCACAGCCGATAGTCTACCGCCGGTTTACTCCCTGGCGATTGCCCCCCAAAAACGTAGTGATGAGGTCAAGCTCAGCAAAGCCCTTAACAAATTAGTAGACGAAGATCCGGCCCTGCACTGGGAACATCACGGCGATACCCATGAAGTGATTCTATGGGGGCAGGGGGACGTTCATCTCAAAATTGCCATGGACTGGCTCAATCGTAAGTACAACCTGGCCATGACGACCCATTCTCCCCAGGTAGCCTACAAGGAAACCATTCGCAGTGCTAAGGCCGATATTCGCGGGCGCTATAAGCATCAGACCGGTGGCCATGGGCAGTTTGGCGATATCTATATCGACATCAACCCACTGCCCCGGGGGGAAGGATTTAAGTTTAATGAGAAAATTGTGGGCGGCGCTGTCCCCAGACAGTACATTCCCAGTGTCGAAACCGGTGTGCGGGAGTACCTCAGACAGGGACCCCTGGGTTTCCCTGTGGTGGATGTGTCGGTCACCCTCAAAAATGGGTCGTATCACCATGTGGATAGTTCCGATCAGGCCTTCAAGCAAGCAGCTCGCATCGCGATGCAAACCGGGTTGCCCGAATGTAAACCCACCCTGCTAGAGCCGATCGCTTCCCTATCTGTATCGGTCCCCAACCGATTTACATCCAACGTACTGACTCTGATCAGCGGTCGCCGTGGTCAGGTCATGGGCTACAACAACAACGCCAGCTGGCCCGGCTGGGATGAGATATCGGCCCAGCTGCCCGTGGCAGAAATGCAGACCCTCATTTTAGAACTCCGTTCCCTAAGCATGGGAGTTGGCTTTTTTAGCTGGCAGTACGACCATCTCAGCGCTGTACCCGAAAGACTCAAGGAGAAAATCGTCACCCAGAAATAAGAATCCTTGGGTGAGGGGCTTTGTTTTGTCGATGTCTGGTTTGCATCCAGTTTTGAGTGAGTAACCCTGCTGCTGATTCAACCGTTCAAAACGGCCCCTTACTATACTGACGTATCGCCATCTGCTGGGATGCTTGCCGCCCGTGGGGTTGCCTCTTTCAACGATTGCCTGCAGGCTGTGAGCTACGCTAAGAATCGAATCCCACCGCTAAACATTCTTAAGCCAATTGCCACCAGCAGCAGTCCAAAAACTCGTCGCAGCTGCTGGGGTGAAACAACGTGCGATAGCTTAGTCCCAATAGGGGCTCCGATCACGGTAAATGGGGCTACTAAAGCCACAGCTGGCCAGTAGATATAGCCCGTGGTCCAGGCGATGTCAGGGTACCCTTGGGAAAATAACAGAAACGATAGGGTTCCTACAATGGCGATTGGTAAGGTAAATGATGCTGAAGTACCGCTGGCTTTGCTCATGGGTAGGCCACAGTAAAGCAAAAATGGCACGCTGATAGCTCCACCGCCAATGCCTAGGATGCCTGACTTAAAGCCAATAAACACTCCGACGGTAGCAACAACCCACAGCGGAGGGGAAGACGTTTCTTCAAAGGTGGGTTTCCAATCAAGCAAAATTTTGATCGAAACGACTAAGAGAAATACACCAAAAATAGTCTCTAGCCACTGGGTATCTAGACGATTGGCAAGGAAGTTGCCTATGATTACACCGGCACCAATGGCCGCGATGATACGGCTAAAAATGTTCCACTGAACATCGCCCCGCAGGTGGTGGGAAAAGGTGGACGATGCGGACGTAAAGATCATGATGCACATAGCGCTTCCCGCCGCGAGGTGCATCAAACTATAGCTGGGCAAATCCATCACTGAAAACAGATAGAACAGCCCAGGTACAATCACCATCCCACCGCCAATTCCTAGCATTCCAGCCAGAGTGCCAGCACCCATACCCAGTAGGGCAAATAGGGCAAAGTCTAAATAGCTCACCATTGCAACGTCAGAAGGGCCGATACGTATTCTATCCTTTCTCTGGGGGGCAAATTTATTGAAGCGTTATAAATTCAGCAGGTTTAGCCGTTCAATAGGACATTTCTGGGTGATATGGACCGTTTGTAGACCGATCTGTTTTGCTCCCACTAGATTATGAGCCGTATCATCTAAAAACAGCGTTTTGGCGGGGGTTAGGTTATTTTCGTCAATGACCCGTTGGAAGATGCTGGGGTTTGGTTTGCGATCGCGCACCAAATGCGAATAATAGGCCCGCTCAAACTGATCGGCGAGGGTGCCAATATGGGTGCCCATGGCTTCAGCGAATTTGCGCTCGCTTGTTGCCAAATGCAGCTCGTTAATATTTGACAATAAAAAAATCCGTTTCCGTTGAGCAATTTGTCTCACTAGCTCCACCCGCTCTGGTGGAAAGTCAAGGATTAAAGCACTCCAGGCACGATCAATTGCCCCATCGTCAGCCTCAAACATAAATAGCCGCATCAGCCCCCGGCGAAACTCAGCCGCTGTAATGCTGCCTACCTCAAATTTAGAAAAGATATCTGCCTGGCTTTGCTGACTATATTGCTGCGTAACATCGTATCCAGCCAGCTGACTAAGCGCCTGGATAGTTAGGGCATAGTCTAGATTGACAATGACCCCACCCAGGTCAAAGATGATGCTGTCGATATCAACCAGTGAGTCCATTGTGGTTTTTAGGATATCACTTACTCAATAACAATACCGTCCAGAAGAGCTTGGCTGCTGCTGCTCTTGACCTTTTCGCATCGTGCCCAAGACCGTCGACATCACAATGCAACGTTTATTGGATAGAGTTCTACTGCTGGTAATAGTGAGTGTACGTGTGCGAGATGCCAGTCGACCTTTATAGTCAAACCGAATGTAGTAGATACCGTTTCGTTTATCCAAGGTGGTATTGGCTACATCAATATCGGTGGAGGCGTGACCTAGCCGTTCCCATATCTGAGGGATTTCGGTCTGGGGATGAATTGCCCACTCAACGACTCCAGTCCCTGTCTCTCGAATACTAAATTGCCAGTTTATACCGTTATTACGGGCTTTAGTCTGGGTTTGACGAATGGCCGAATAAAGGTTTCCCTGAGCATCCGTAAGTTGCCATCTGGATAAGAAAGAGAACCACCCTGGCACTGATAGGGCACCCAAGATTCCGAGAAGTACCAAAACGATCAATACTTCTAGTAGGGTAAACCCCCGCTGAAAATCTTGCGAATTGCGTAGTGAATGCTTTTTGCGCCGCTTAAATAAATTGCCACCGCTCATAGACACCCCAAATAGATCAGGACGCCCTTAGCCTAACTATCTAGATTTGGGATAATACACCAGGAAGTTACCTATCTTTGTGCTGTGCTTTTCTCTAGATTAGCTGTGGCTTTATACTCAGATTTCCCATGGTCAAACAATCGGTGCCGCTGTAGGTTGCTAGACACACTGATTGTTAACTTTACGCAATCCACCGATTAATGTAGCAACGTCCACAGCCCTAATTGTTTGATCATTCTCCCCCACAGCAGCACTCGTCTCGCTAGCAAAATATAGAGTGCCAACACTGCTAACGTTGCCTTTGAAGTCAAACTCAAACTTGTCTCCAGCTCCTATTGGATCCAAAGCACCGGGACATCCAGTATCAATTTCAACATTGCTGGACGAAGCTTCCTCCCAGCTAGACGGGGCTGTTCCTTTCGGATGTACCGACCATTGCAAGACTCCATCAGCTGTTTCTTGAAACTCAACCTCATAGGTTACACTACGCTGCTTAGCCCTGGTTTGAGCCTGCAGCAGAGATTGGTAAACATCATCACGGGTAGCGGTAACTTGCCTTCTGTTTAAATATGCAAGCCATCCTGGAGCTGCGATCGCACCCAAGATCCCAACCATAATAACAATGACAAACAGCTCTATCAGAGTAAAGCCT
Organism: Cyanobacteria bacterium P01_H01_bin.26; assembly: GCA_038748225.1. Classification (GTDB taxonomy): domain Bacteria; phylum Cyanobacteriota; class Cyanobacteriia; order Phormidesmidales; family Phormidesmidaceae; genus Leptothoe. Next base: position 39,735 of record JBCDJC010000009.1, read on the forward strand.
TTGTTGCTGTTAGCGGAAACCGTTGAGAGCCGTTGAAATTTAAAGCGCGAGAAAGAGCGTTTCATAATATTAGTTGGGTAAATCCTTATCAATCACGCCACGCACCAACGTTCGCGTTTGCAATGTTGGTAACTCAGTATTCTCACTGACGCCCTGAACGGTCAGGGACGTATCTGTCGGATCCGCGTCACCTCTAAGATAGACGGTGACGTCTTGGTTGAGGAAATCATTAGCGACGTTGCGAGGACGCACACATACGTAAAAACTGTTGCTTACATTTGCGGCGGCTGGAAACTGAGTGTAGCCGGCTTCGCAGCTCGGGGCTGCCCCAGCTGCCAAATCTGCAACGTAATCAACTAGGGCATCTCCACGCTCGGTACCAGTTCCGCTATCATTCGGTACCCAGGATGCAAAATCAGGTGAAGGGCTACCGCCTTGCACGGGACTAGCAGACCCATCTTCCATAAAGATAGAATTGGTCGCCAGGGTCGTTCCCGGATCGGTCAGCGCATTTCTTGAGTATTCAGGCACACTGTAGCGATATATGCGTGCGGCCCCCTCCCAGGTAGCATCTGGCAATGCTGTACTGTAGTAAACGACCAACTCATAATAGCCATGGCGTACTAACAGTGCTCTACAGTTGGCAAGCGGGTCGCCAGTCAGACCACTACATGAAGCTGTTCCTGGTGTACTCAACTTTGTATAGTCGTTGGCATCCTCGTTTAAGCCTTGAATCTTCCAAAAAGCTAATACCGGCACAGCATCAGCGGGTAAGGCTTTATCAGTAGCTCCTAAAGCCGTCACCAGGGGCGTGGGATTGTCATAAACAAAGACAGCCTCCCTAAGGTCATCGGAAATGTAGTCCAGCGCCCGTTTCATATCTTGCTGCGTTTGTTCCAGGGTTAGCTCTCGCTGATCGGTACGCAGCAGGTCGACGACCAAAAACATCAACCCAGAGATAACAAAGCCAGCAACCACCATAGAAACCAGAACTTCTATGAGCGTAAACCCTCTCGGGACCCGCCTTTGTAAGCGTTTTTTTAAGATTTTCCGGAGCATACCCTTACTATCTAAGACCATATCTACTCAAGCTGCAGCAAACTACTGAAAATCTGCCAACCCACCTACGAACAATCAAGCGTCCCTATTGTGGCAGTTGTACTGCCCTTAAATTCAAAGTATTCGCATAGCGACTGACGTTCGTCACTTTTGGTGACTTCGGTATATAAAACCGCCAAGGGTTTTTCTTTACGTTCAGCCTCGCCGGCAGTTGTGCCCAATCGTGCGGCTGTTGTGGATAGTGCCGTCCCATCTATGGCGTCAATTTCATAGACCCGAACACCCATTTCAAAGGCAATCGGTTGCCCCCCCACTGAGCGCTCCGTTTCCCCAAAACGAAAGGCCTGTACGGCAAAATCGGCAACCGTATCACCGTCTACATCAACAGACCGTGCCGTCCGATAGTCTGCACCATTAAACGCGCCTGCTACGGCAGTTGGCCCCAAAGCGTTAGCCGGTGTAGTGGTAACTGTTGTTGGTGTTGAAGCAATCCTTAAATCAGCTGTACTGTATTCAGTAATACCACCTGCTCCATCATCAACTATTCTCTGCTCAAGGATTTGACGAACTCGGTCAATCTCACCTTGGGCAATCTGCAGAGCTTGCTCAGCACGCTGACTCTGAATTCGGGTCGCCGCTGATATAACAATTACAGGGCCAACGCTAGCAGCTGTGATGCCAATAATAGCGATCGCAACCAGCGACTCTATCAACGTTAAACCGCTAATAGAGACATCTGAGGGCAACCAAACTTTTCTAAGGATGTGACGATTCCACTTCATATCTAGCTCTCCTTAAACCTGATGCCTGCTTATGGACAAGTTACTGTTGGATTTACGACGACAGTTGGTCCTGCCGCCGTTTCCTTAGCACATTGCAAGGTAACAATGTATGGATCATCAGCTGCCAAATCTCTGTAATACTCACTTCGCACACTTTCGTTGCCAGTAAACCGCTGAGATACAGGACCAGGACTTACATATTGAAAGGCAACGTCATATCCCCATGTTCGTTTAGGTGCACCATAGTAGTAGGTGGCGTCACCAGCAACGGGATTAATCCCCGGCTCCCAGGCACCGCGAGGGGGACTGGTGGAGGTGTTTACATCATGTTCAAACAGTCCTGTGGAGGCCGTACTAAAGTTGAGCTGATAAAAAGCACCGGAAATTTCCAAATCAACCCCATTTAAACTGGTATCCAACCAAAACTCATTTAATCTAGGGAAGTTGTGCAATCCTCCGTAGCTCTGGTCAAAACGCGATGGCACAATACCGCTGATCAAGAGTGCGTTTACTCGGGTTGCCTGTGCCCTCATCTGGTCTTTTTGGCGTTCACTAAACAGACCAGTAGCCGGTAAATATATATCAGGATTGACGGTTCCTAATATTTCACCGTTTCGGCGGATTAAAAAGGGCCAAATGGGCTGACCATCGACTGACGCATTCCCTGTGGCCGCGTATTGTGACTGATACGCCCGATTGATGTTTGAGATAAAGAATTGATTGCTGCCACCGTCGGCAAACTGACCGGGCTTTCTGGCCCTAAACCCGTTTTGATACGAAGAAACCGCATCTCCTCTATTGGTGGGTTTGGGTTCTAAAAAGTAATCTCTAACGGAACCATCGTTGAAATTACTGGAGAGGATATTAACCGCATCAGCTACTAGTTCTACAACTCGCCAATCATCACCATCCGCCTTTGCAAACAGCGATGCGTTGAAATCAGCAGCTGTTGCACCGCGATTATTATAAAATTCAGCCTTGGCGATGGTTCCGTCAGCATTGCCATCGACCGCTGTAAAAAACTCTTCTAACGAATCTCCTACAGCTACGCCTGCACCGCCATCAGCTTTGCGAGCAATATGTAGGTTAAAGTTCCCCTTTACGTACAGGGCGTTATCAGTGATGAACGTCAATCCTGTAGAAACGTCGTCTGCACGTTCTAATTTTTCGCCATTGGATAACCTAAACCCGTACGGACGACGCTCGGGGTCGGGATAAAAATCAACTGGCTTGGGGTTGATATAGTTGTTGTCTGCAGCAGCAGCAAAACGCCTGATCGGGGGGTCTTGCTCTGAGCCCACATCCAGGTTCATCCGACAGGTTGCTGTCAAAATGTTTGCTGTTGAGTTACACGCAGCCCACTTGGCAACAGGTGCGGTTCCTGTAGGGATTGGCCTTAAAATTTCGTCTTCGCGGCGAGCGTCTTCCCGAAAGGCGTAGAAGATACCTCCTTGAACATTCGCCTCGCCTTCAGTAAACCAAGATTGGCCGCCAACTTGCCCATTGGTAATACCGGCTCCATTGGTTGCCATGTTCACATCCACCTCGACAGTGCGAACGCTCAACATCTCACGACCATCCAGAAAGGATTTGTCCTGGAAAAGGATGGCTGCATCAGTGCCATTTGCACTAATGATGTTGGGCCTACCTGCCACGGTTGTGGTGTAAGGCAACGTCCAATTTGCTACCGAGGCGCGCGGTTCAGCTTGAACAGCTGCCAAATCGGCATCGGTAAATGCTTGGTACTGGTACAGTGAGCCACCATCCAAGTTACTTGTGTCTAAGTAATTGTTGGCAGTAGCCGGGTCGCCATCTGGATCAATATAGGGCTCGTAGTCAGGTGTTGCCGCTGGTTGAACAGCGGGTGTGCCCGTCCCCTTATAGTCGTGCGCCACTAAGGGAAACAGATAATAGAGTGCTGGAAATTCGGGTAATCCAACGTCGACTACGCCGGTTCCTGCAATACCACCTGCAACGGCGGCAAGTCTCAAAAATCTAAGTTCATCTGCAGCATTGCCTGGTGCACCAAACCCAAAGTAGTTGTTTACGGTTGGGTCAAAACTGAGGGTGACTGGACCTACCGGAATCGTCTGTCCTGCCGCAATTGTTTGCGATGACGTAACTGAGTAGTTAAATGTTGGCGACTTTAGGAATCCGTAGGTGCGATCGCGCTGAATTTGCTCTTTCAGATGTAGCAACCGTGCTAATCCTAAGGCAGCATCATTACCAGCACGGTCAAAGGCCGAGATGTATGCCGCTGGCAAGTAATCATTGACCGTAAGAGCAGGTGTTGATGTCACAGTACCGACTTCTGTCGCTAGAGCTGTTAGAGCAGCTTGAACATCTGCACTTGCATAGTCCAGACTATCGGCAACGCGAACATTGGTAGCCAGCATTCCCAACGTACAGGCTGCTGTTTGTACAGTTGCCCTATCTGCGATGCTTAGGTTTGTATAGGTTGGATCGCCCAAACCACTAGTGTCTGCCGTCGTTTTAGGCTCTAAAATGCGCCGCAGTGTCGAAAAGTCTCCCCACATTGCTAAATGTGGGTAGGGATGAATAAAAGGATCCGCGCCGCCTGCTTGACCTTGGACTGGTATAAACGAGGGGGCCGCACCTTTTGGATCACCTGCAAAAAAGGCTAGGTTCTTCAGGGCCTTCTTCAGAGGGCTTGAATTACTGTTGTAGGCTGTTTCAAATGCGCCTTCTGTGCCCAATGGCGGTGCGTATTCCCAGGCGTTAGTACCATAGCCAAAGAAAAAGTCAGTGTCTATCGTGGCATCATTCCCAGCCACACCGTCAAAATCAACATTGACCAAATCTGTTCCAGTGGTTGTAGACAGCGTACCGCCGTTGTTTTTGGGCAATAAATTAAACGTGCGGGCATGATCTATGGTGCTCTGCGTTCCTGGGTGGGATACCAGCGCCATACAGGCTAGTGGATACTCCTTGCCACCCCCATTTTTATAGTGGTAGATCGCCATAGATTGAACCGCTGCAAGGTTATCGTTTAAGGAGCGACGGTGTAAAAGCAAGGACTGTTTATCAAGAATATTGATGGAGCTATCCGCTGGGTATAAGGGATCAACCTCATTATCTCCACCAGCGATGTTGTAAGCTCCTCTCCAACCAAAAGGATCCCCCAGCTGCAATCGCTCGCCAACAATGACTTTGGCGCCATTGCTTGTGGCTTGCTTTTCCCAATAGCCGTCTAACCCGTTCACACGATCATCTATTTCTGTTTTTTGAGCTGTCGTTACAACAGTTGAATCCGCGATAATATCGCCCAGTTTTGCCTGAGCCACACTTAGCTCTAAATTTTTACTCTTGTCATAGGTGGCTTTAGGTCCAAAGCGCCCATCGGCCCTGTAGGTATCATCTACAAATGGCGGTTCGGAGTCCGTCGTTTGGGTGATGCGATTCCTAACAGTATTTTTATCCCAGAAATTCGCATCATTTTCTGGAGTCCAACTCCCGCCGTTTCTATAGGTAGACCTATCAGCGGTAAATACCTCAATAGGATCCAGGGCGATATCTTCGATATTTGGTGGCTCAGAATTGATAGAATCAGCACCTTTGTCTAACGCAAAGGTCCCTGCTACAGTACCTGCCCCGGTAAAATAATCAATGTCAGTATCGTCAGTTATAAATCCGGTGCTTTCACTGGGGCCACCTAAGCCACCGCCTACCACCTGTCCCGTATATCCAGGCACATCGACAAGCTCAATCTCCGATGCCGTCTCAGAGTAGAGACAAGAGTTGTGGCTACTGATCATTCTGAGTTGAAAATCCTCATCAGGTGCCAAGAAGAGACTGCCTTCCGTATGCATGGCACCATTCCAGGTAAAGTCTTCACCTGGAAATGCTTCTAAATCATTACGAAACCATGCCCCCCACTTGCTACCCTTACGGGATTCACGTACCTGCTGTACTTCCAATGCACTTACCGTACGGTTAGCTTGATTGGCATTCACCGTAAAGGCGTTGATCTGGAAATTTTTCTTGATCTCTGGGGCTCCAGCTGAGATTTCTTGCCAGCCCTCTTCATTAGTGCCCAGACTTACCGGACAGTTGGCACCTGAACTAGAAACATCAATCGGACCATTGCGAGTTACTAAAGCACTAGCCTTTGCTTGGCTAACCCTATCTTCTAGCTTGACGTCTGTAGAAGTTACTGGGTCCGTAGCATCGTGATTGACTAAAATCGAATAGACAATACGTTCGTTTGCCGCATCTGTTGACCCATCACCATCAATATCTGCGGCAAACCACCAGGCATTATCTAGTGTGCCATCGTTATTCAGGTCCACTCGCTTTTCGTCAGGTAGCGTAAAGGGGGGGGCATTATTTCCTTCTCGTAGGAAAGCTTCAAGCTCACCGCTACTGGGTGTGCTGTTTGAAGGCACCTTTTTATCAAACAGGTACTCTAGCTTTGCTTTTGCTCGATCAATGGCAGGGGTAGCAGCACCGTACACCACCTGCTGCTCCCGCTCGGCGATAACACTTGCTGAGCGACTAAAGGCACGAAAACTAAGTGAGCCAACAGTCAGCGAAACTATCAGGAGCAACAGCACCGTTGTGGGCAGTACAAAGCCGGCCTGATTAGAGCGAGTAAAGCGTGCACTAATAAAGGCCAGTCGTAATAACCACGCCATAAATTGCTTTGGCAACTGTCCAAGCTGGCTCACTGAGCCACGATGACGATTAGAAACTCGAGAGCGTTTTGGGGTAGACATCGCTGACTTTTAGGAACGAGCAGTAGCAGTAAAGTGGGTGATATTAACACCCTGTAACTATATTCGCAGCCCCTTGGGGCTCAGAATTTTAATCTTCAAGGAACATCAAAGACCAAATCGGCACCTATATAACCCATAGTAGACTTGCCTAGGGTAAACCCTCAATTACCCAAACAGTAATCAGTGTAATATCTGAGTATTTAATTCAAAATTTACCCATTTAGTGTGATGAAGCGATCAGGCCGTCGTCAGACTAAGACACGAGATGTTAATGGATAACCTTTATTTATCTCATTGCAACGGTCTCCTGGACTATCATCCTGGACCACTATTCTAGACAGTAAAACCCCTGGCTGAAGAGCACAGAGGTTTTAAGTGTGGATACACCAAAATTTTAGATTTTTGGAAAACCGGTCAAGAGTCGTAAAAATTTAGGGGGTTACCGTTGGTGAGTAAAGGTCTGAGCTAACAGCAGGTTTAGTACTTGCTCAGGTTAATACCTGCTTCACGGGCCATAGCTTCAATGCCTTTCTTCTCAAGGGTCTTAATAGCTTTGGTTGACAAGCGCAGCTTTACCCAACGTTTACCGGTGGGCCACCAAACCCGCTTGTCCTGTAGGTTCGCATGCTGTAAACGCTTAGTACGTCTGTGGGAGTGGGAAACAGAAAAGGCATTGTTAGCCTTTTTATCAGTCAGATCACATCTGCGGCTCATGACACGGTACTTATAGTTGAGTCATCTAGCATTACATAATTGGTTTCTCCAAGGCAACCCCCCTGATTCAATTAGCCGATATGGAATAAATTGTTACCCATCCTTTTACGGTTCCTTTGGCTTGGCTCGCTTTGAAAGCCGCAACCCAAAGCGAGCCAAGTCAAAGGATAGTATTTGCCCAGGACTATGATTTCGTTAGACCGGTCAATAAACTGTTTGAACGTTCGACAAAGGCTTTCATGCCATCGGCGTCAAAACCTTTTTGGGCCATCAGGGCCAGATCGTACACGTGTTGACAAATCATACTGGCCGTAGCTGCGGTTGGAGACTGCCCGCCATCGGTTTGAACAATAGTCCCTTGGCTCATATCCAGGAGATTCTGAATGAGTGGGTGGGCTGTATTTACAAGCAGGGTATGCTCTTCAGGAAACTGGGCTGTTTGCTGCTGCATCATGGCCATCATTTCTTGCATGCGTCGCATTTCTTCGGGTAGCAAAACAATGGCCGGTGGGGCTCCTTGGGCATTGTCAGACTTAAGGGCGTCGGTACGGATAGTTACCTTTGGCCGATCTAGAGCCTGCTCAAATAGCTCCTTTACCCGCTCACCCTTGGTTTTATTGGTTGTTGGGTCAACAATGTCACCACTGGCTGATTCATCGATAAGGGTGTCATCAAGGTCAGAATCTACGCGGGAGAACTTGACATCGGAATATTCTCGCTCCAGAAACGGTACAAAATGCGTATCGATAAACGAGTCAAGAAAGAGGACTTCTAACCCTTGGCGCTTGTGCAAATCGATGTAAGTTGCCTGGGATACCTCATCTGTCGCATAAAAGACGCGATTTTCATGCTTATCCTGATTACGCTCTAGGTATTCCTGCAAAGTGGTGTAGGCATTGCCATTGGCATCCACAGCTGCAGAGTTTTCACTATCCGTTGACTGCCATGCATCGTCTTCGGCTGTTTGAACTTCCACTTTAGGTTGCTCATCGGCTAACTTTGCCGTGGTGCGAAAAATCAGAAAGTCTGCAATTTGCTGTTTGAACTTATCGTTGTTAAGAGAGCCGAACTTAACAAAGGTACCCAAGTCCTGCCAGCACTCAATGTACTTGGCTTTATCAGTGCGGTATAGCTCTTTAAGACGATCGCCTACTTTTTTGGCGATGTAGTCGGCAATGCGACGAACCGTTCTATCGTTCTGTAGAAAACTGCGGGAGACATTTAGCGGAATATCAGTGCTGTCGACGACACCGCGCAACGGTAACAAAAACTGAGGAATAATTTCTTCGCAGTTATCGCTGACAAAGACCTGGTTGCAGAATAGCTTGATCTGCCCTTTGGTTACATCTACGTCGGGACGTAGCTTGGGGAAGTAGAGAATACCGTTGACAACAAAGGGGTAGTCGGTATTCAAATGTACCCACAGCAGTGGTTCTTCCTGAAAGGGATAGAGATAGCGATAAAGTTCTAAATAATCTTCGTCGCTAAGATTACTGGGTGACTGTTTCCAAGGAGCATTTTGCTTGTTAGCGACTTCCCCATCTAATTTGATGGGGACAGGCATAAAGTCGCAGTAGGTCTTGATGAGCTGTTGAATCCGAGACGTTTCTAGATATTCGGCCTCTTCCTCCATCAGATGTAGGGTGATGGTAGTGCCTCGTTCAGTGCGCTCTGACTCACTAATTTCAAAGGAAGTAGTGCCATCGCAGGTCCAGTGGACGGGGGTAGCCCCTGCTTGATAAGACAGGGTGTCGATCTCGACTCGGTCAGACACCATAAACGACGAATAAAATCCAAGCCCAAAGTGACCAATGATTTGCTGGTCGGCACTATCTGTATACTTGGTGACAAACTCTTCCGCACTGGAAAAAGCCACCTGGTTGATGTACTTTTTTACCTCATCGGCGGTCATGCCGATACCGGTATCGCTGATGCTGAGGGTTTTTGCGTCCTTATCAATGGCGATGGTGATTTCCGGCTCCCCTACTTCACCGGTAAAATCGGAACTGCGGGACACCATGTTTAGTTTACTAATGGCGTCTACTGCGTTTGAAATTAGCTCCCGCAGAAAAATTTCATGATCGGAATAGAGCCACTTTTTGATGATGGGGAAGATGTTATCCGTATGGATACTGATATTTCCCTTTTCTTGGATGACGGTCATAGACTTACGTGCTTTAGCTCAACAAGTACTTGCTAATCACCCACTACGGTGGTTACCTGCAATGTATTTTGCTAAACAGGTGTATTTCAAGCAATACAGATTCCCGAATGATGTGGGTCGGGTTTCCTCCCAAACGCTAGTTTGCAGACCGTTGAAAAGGACCAATATTTAGTAGCTGCTTTAGGGATTTGGGTAGAAATTCGTAAAAGTAGTACGCGTATATTGCTAAAAGCATCAGGTTAGCGCATTCATCAAATAGCGAAATGCTTGACAGATACATGGTGGCGACCGTAGTTGCGATCGCAACCACGGGCAGTTGAGAAGTTTTTTCTAGAACCACTAAGTCAAACAGCTGAGGCAGCGTAAGAACAATAAAAAATAACCGATAATCCCAGCTAACCGATACAACAGAAGTCGCAATAAAAATGGCAGCCCCCAACCGAAAAGCACTCACATGTTGTCCTTGAGCCAAATTTGGATAGGGACGCAGCGAGCGATGGGACTGGACAATCAGCTTAAACAGCCATGGGCTAATCAAGATAAAGGAAACAATATTTAGGAGTTCCCGTGTCATATGCTGTGGCTGGGCCAGCTGCAATAATAAAATTTTGGGGCCATAGGTATTGTTGGGGGATAGCTGGGCAGCCCTGGAAATAGATGAGATAGCTTCAATTTCTTGACCAAACACGCTGACATAGCCCAGTACCGCCGCAACGGTAACCACGGCGAGCCACCAAAATCGTTTGCCTTGCTCCCGCAAAATCACGACTAGCCCAAAAACAGGGAACAGCTTCAGCATCATGCCAAAATAGACTAGCCCGTAGCCCCCCAAGCGGATGACAAAACGTAAGCTCTTTAGGCACCATAAAGCAGCACAAAATAAGAGGAAAATAATAATGTCATTGTTACCCCGCTCCACTAGTAGCATCGCTGTTGGAGAACATAAAAATAGGCTGTAGACAATGGCCTGGGCAATATTGAGCCTGCCCACTAGCCACCAGATGCAGCCATATAAACTGAGGGCTAGAATCACGCCAATCATGACCGTGTGGGACTGATCGATGCCTAGGCGGGCCAAACTCCACCACAGTCTGGGATATGGGCTGGGTCGCCCCCATGGGTCACACGGATTGTTTAAGGTCACATCGTATCCTAGTCGAGCGCATTCAAAACCAGAGGTTAAGACCCGTAAATCAGCAAAGGCAGGCTGTAGAGCATTGACCCTAAACCATTGTTGCCAAAAAATGTGATACTCCGTAAAAAAACTACTGGCATAGAGACACAGGCCGTATACCGCCAGTGCTAGCACCAGCACAAACCGATAGTCCCGTTGGGAATTTTGGCCCATGGCCTGCTGAACCCAGGCCCTGTAGTGAGCGCATCTAATCCATAGCTGAGTTAGTCGGGTGCTAGCAAATAGTCTCATGCAGCTCTACCTTTCCAAAAGACCAGTGGAGATTGGTTTTGGGACACCTTGTTGTTCTAGATAGGAAGATAGCTGTTGCTTGCGGATATACCCTGGCAAACACTCACTCCCTAGCAGCTTGACTATCTTCCGCAGGTAAAAGGCATAATATCTCCACCAGGGCACTGTCGATTTGTGACGATGGATACTGTTCACCATATGGTAAGCATTGTGGGGAGACTTCAGTAGATGTAGGTTCTGTAAGGTCTTCCACTTGTCTGCCAGGGTCGAGCTCAACGTCATTTGAAAAACTAGCGGCATGTAACGAATAATATCGCTGACCCCATAGTCCGTAGTTGCAACAAGATGGTTGGATAGTCGAATTTCATAGCCTGATTCTTTGGCTCGGCAGATGTATTCATAATCACCTCCGTAATGGCGGAATCGCTCTGAGTTGGGCAGGCCAATATCCGTAACCAGCTGGGTGGGCATCACGACAATATTGCCGTTTAGGGTATCCACTTTGAGGATTGAAGCGTGGCTAAACTGCTGTGTATTGTTGACTGGCTGGCCGGCTATTACCCCGCCAAAGACAATCCAGTCGGGGTGGGATTGGGCACAGACAATACCGCCTGTGATGGTGTTTTGATGCAGGCTGTGCTGACAGTGTTCAATCAGCTGGAAGATAAAATCGTCTGCCAGGGTAATGTCGTCGTTGAGCCATACTATGTAGTCGGTTTGGAGATGCTGTTGGACATGGTGCATACCGGTTGCGATCGCACCTGTCCACCACAGCTGCCCATCTCCTTTGAGTAAATGAACCTCTGTAAAGTTCTGAATAATCGCTTCAGCCGTTCCATCGGTGGACCCGTCATCAACCACGATGACATGGAGCGTAGGTTTGTCCGATGGCTCTGTACTTAGATCAAAACTTAGAGCGGCTATCTGGGTAGTCAGCTGGTTTAAGATAGCCGATGTGTAAGCTTTTCGATTGTGGACTGGCAGTATGAGGGCAGCGCTGACACGAGTCATGATCGTCACCATAGGCGGAGCTGGGAGCTTGCACCTGACAAGTTATCTAGCTCCCAAGGTTCTATATTCCCAAAATAGTCATCGCGATGAATGCCCTAGGGATCATTTTTTAGACCCCTGATTAAAAGTAACCGCCAGATATAGAGCGGGCTAATTAAGCTACAGAGGTAAAACTGCATTTCGCAGGCGGGCACAATTTCCGTTCTAAGCTGGGTGCGGTAGGTCAGCAGATGATGCAGCGCTTTACCTAAGTCGTTTGCAATGTAGACCCAAAACATCAGAGGTCGCTGCCACAGCGGCATGCTGCGCATGCGTGTCACATGGCGACTCAGACCAATTCCACGAAAAAATGGCAGTAGATAGTCACGGTGTAAGCGGTGGGCAGGAATATGATGCCAAACCTTCATAGCGGGATTGTGCCAAATCTCCCAGTTGCCCCTGCGGATATGGCCAATGGCTTCTAGGTCTTCGCCAGTTAGCATTTGCTCATCATGGCGACCGGTTAAAATTAGCTGTGTCGGCACATTGTTGAGCCAGGCCTCACGTCGTACCACCAGCCCTGCGGATGGCGGCAGCACCCGCAGTCGAGGCTGATAGACATGGGCTTTATCCCCTCGCTGAGTCAGGGCAAAAAATGACTGAATACGATGAAAATCCTCGGGTAGCGCCCCCTCAAACTGACCGTGAATTTGGCTGCCGTAGGCCCCTACCTGAGGATGATTCTGACCAAATTGGCAAGCGGCAGCAACCCAGTCATCAGCCGGTAAATTATCGTCGTCTAAAAAGCCGACCAGCTCACTTTTGGCTTTCTCCATGGCCAGCTGTCGGGCATAGGCAGCGCCCTGACGACCCTCAAAAAAATATCGCAGGGGAGTTTCCGATGACCAGCTCTGCTGATACTGTCGGACCACCGCAGCTGTCGCATCGCTGCTGTTGTTGTCGATTACAAAAACTTCCCAT